>RFWS01000111.1 GCA_009921985.1 bacterium
CTGAGGTGAGGAGTCCTACTAAGACAAGTTAACTTGTTAACCTAAAAATAGATATTAAATATAGTTATGCAAATACCTAATAATCAATATATTATATATAAACCATAACCTTGACTCACATTTAATAGCGATTGGGACTAGAATAATGGGCGAGGGCTATTAATAATATAACCAGAGTAGTTTATGAAGGATATCGTTCGAATAAAAACAAATCAGATCTGTCCAACTAGTTTACGACACAAAAGACAAAAACTATGACTAAAGCACCAAAGAAGATTCGGCATCTGATTTCTTTGATTTGCATCTCGGGTCTTTTTTCCTTCTCCAGTGTTCAAGGGGAGGTTTGGGTGAATCAGGACTTTTCCGCTTTCACGGCGGGTGATTTGATAGGTACGAATAATTCCTCCGCGATTCTTGTCTCTACCGCCAGTAACAACACCATTGTCGACGTCGGCGGAAATAAGAAAGCTCGCTTCAGTAAAGCAGCGACTTCCTCGGGGGGCGGGACCCTTTTTAAACTTTCCGACAACCTCTCCACGGATCGTCCGCAAGGCTACTTTTCTTTCAAGGCCACCATGGCAACCAACGGATCCAATGCCACCGGCACCTCTTATCTCATGTACGTATTGGGAGCCAACGACACAAATAACATGGCGAATGCCGGGAGCCATTATCTTCAAATTCGCTTTTACAATGCAAACCCGGCTTCCAGCCAATTAAGAATTTATAGCGGTTCCGGTAACGCAAGTAATCCCACGGTGGTTTGGCCCACGAGTGGATATCTTACCATCCCGACGACCGAAAATTCGTTTCAAGTCTGGTACAACAAGACGGCCTCCCCCATGAGCTACACGAATCCGTCCGGTGTCTCCAACCAACTCGCTGCCAACTCCTTCGTGGTCTATATCAACGGCACCCTCTATGGAAGCAACGCTTCCTCCACGGGACCGTTGCCATCCACTGTCTCCTCTTTATCCGTCTCGGGCGGGGTCACCAATACCAACACCATGTCTTCGATCGGCAAACTGGGGTGGTGGCCGGGCAGCAGCGGCCAGCCCTACGATATGACTTTCGATGACGTTTATGCGGCTGACGTTGCTCCCGGCGGTTTGGCTGCGCCCGCAATTATTAGTGCAACCAATGCTGCTGCCTACCTGAATATCCCCTTTAGCTACCAGATCGTCACCGACCCGCCCGGAGCCACTTCATTTTCGGTCACCGGAACTTTGCCTGACGGCCTCTCCTTGGATTCCGCGACCGGACTCATCAGCGGCCAACCAACCACCCTGGGAGGTCCAACGGTTGTTTCGATCTCTGCATCCAACTCCGCAGGCACCAGTTCGCCAATCAATTTGGCCATCAGCGTTGATTTGCCTATCAATTCCTATAGCGGATCCAGCACCAGCCTAAATAGCGGAATATGGAGTCTAGGCAGCAGTCCGACGGCCTCCGCAAATCCCGGCTCCTACCGTGATTTGGTTCTAGGGTCGACCACCACAAATTTAACCACCACATCCGGGAATATCTATGCCAAGTCCTGGAATGTGACGAACGGGGGCAACTACACGCTTAATTCCGTGGCCGCTACCACTGGGACCAGTTTCAAACTTGGCAATAACAATCCCATCACGGCCCCTTTTGCCAATGATGTCTCGGGGAACGCCAATGATCTCGTTTATCTGACCAACGGTTCCAAACTCACGTTTCTGGGAACCAATCCCACGGCCGGAGCCACGGAAGGCACCATGGATCTGAAAAACGCGGGCAATTTCAACATTGCATCGAACTCCGTGCTGGAAATCGGGGCGGTCTTAGGGGGTAGTTCCACGTCCGCCAACATCAACAAGATAGGACTTGGGACGGTAATTCTAAGCCGGAACAACACATTCCGGGGCAGCACCACGTTGACCGAGGGAACCCTTCGGGTTGCCCAACCCGATGCCTTGGGAACCAACGGGGTCAGCGCCATCCTTCTGGGGGGAACTTTCGAGAATACGGTGGATTTTGACCTCGGCAGGACTTTCACCATACCCACCACGGTGGGAACCAATACATTTGATAAACTCGACGGGATTACCACCTATCTGCAGGGGCCGGTCACCTTAAAGCCCTCCGGTTCGAGCACCCTTACGGTTTATAAGATCACAGGAAACATGTTCAACTCCTACACGGTGACCAAAAGCGGCACGGGCACCCTTTGGTTGCGGGGAGGAACTCCCACCGGGTTTGATCAGGCCAGTTGGCGGGTGGAACAAGGCACCTTGTTGCTAAGCACCTCCTCCAGCGGAGCCTTGGGAACCAATCGCCTGACGATGGCCGGAGGAGACATCCGGTTCAGTAAGGGAATCGGATCGTCCGGCACATACTCCGGACAAGGAATGGATGTTCCGCTGGTCTCGATGCAAACCCTGCGACGCCGATCGGGGCCAACACTGTCAGCTTCCCCAGCCTAACCATCGGCAACAGCACCATCCGTGTGGTAAAAAGCGCAACGGCATCCTCCAGTTCGACAGGCGGGGGATACACCGATCCATCGCTGGGCTTTCGCAGTGCCAACCTGAGCGGCACGGCCACGTTGGATGCGGGTGCCCTGACCACGATCATCCTGCAGGGTGCGACCGGGACCGGAGGGGTGACAAAGACTGGAAGTGGCCGTCTGAACCTTTTAAACCTGACCCCGCAAGCCACCGCCACGGCCACACTGTCCGGGGACGGGGTGGGATCTATCTCCGTAAGTGGCGGAGGATCCAACTACGCCTCGGCGCCCACGGTGACCATCACGCGCGCCACTGGGGACACCACCGGAACCGGTGCCACCGCCACGGCGACGGTGGTCAACGGAGTGGTTACAGCCATCAATGTGGACAATGCGGGAAGCGGTTACACCCTCGCGCCGACCGTGACGGTTGCCGCAGCTCCCTCCATTTTGAACAGCTACACTGGAGCCACGACCATTCAGGCCGGCACCCTGGGGCTGAGCGGAACCCTCAGCTCCGCGATCACCCTGAACAGCGGGGCTGTTCTGGAGATGGCGCTCAATGCCACCAACACCACAGCCACAACAAGCGGGGCGTTGACCCTGAATACCGGCTCGACGATCAGCGTGACGGGCACGCCGGCCAGCGGAACCACCTACACCCTGATCACCGCATCATCGATCACCGGTACTCCCACCCTGAGTGCTGCGATCACGGGCTTCAGCCTGGTGAAAAGCGGTAACTCCCTTCTTCTCCAGCCGGCTTCGGCCGGCAGCGGTTTTGATTCTTGGCTCTCCAACTATCCTTCCCTCACGGGCGCCAGCGCCGCCCGCACGGCCGATCCGGATGGGGACGGGATGAGTAACCAGGATGAGTACGCTTTCGGGACGAACCCGACGAGCTCCGGAAGCAAGAGCCTGACGTCGGTCGACACCGGCACAAGTGGGCAGGTAACGCTGAAATGGCTCCAACGGGATGGTGTGACCTACGTGGTGAAATCGGCCACCGACCTTTCCGCCGGATTTATCGCCACGGAGAGCGGTGCCTCGGCCAGTTCACCCCAACCCGGCGGGTTGGCGAGTGGTCTGACCCAGTACCAGATCACCGTCAGTACCACTGGCACCCGTAAGTTTGTCCGCGTCCAAGCCACGGTTCCGTAGGTTCCAAGCACGGCAGCTTCGTCA
>RFWS01000112.1 GCA_009921985.1 bacterium
GGATCGCCTTGAAAACGGGCTCGCAAGCTTTTCAACGGCCTAATCTGCCCTTCAATGCAAACCCCTTTTGCATCTGGCCACGTCTGCCGGAACATGGAGGCAACTTCTCCGTGGTGGGCTCCCACATCTAGCCACACGGCCGGGCGGAAGCCGGAAGCCTTCAGTCTCGAAATGGATCTGCCAAGGGTGGGGACCTCGTAATGGTCAAACAGCCATTCTTTGATGAGCTTTTTGGGATTCATGAAGGGGGATTGATAAATCGTTGCTCGGTTAAAGTTTGCACGAATCGGTCGCGAAAATCACCCCAACTGTTTTGTTTGGCCGTGGCCTGCGCTGCCTTTCTCATTTCCTCCAACTTGAGTCCGGCATCCAGCGCTTTCTGAATAACCTCCATCATGGCCGTCACACTCCCTGCCTCCACCTTCCAACCGTTTTTCTCCTCCTCGATCCAATCGGCCGCCCCGGCGTTTCTGGTGGTGATCACCGCGCAGCCCGCCACCATCGCCTCCGGTACCACCATCCCGAACCCGTCGCACAGCGTAGGGAAGATCAGGACGTGGGCGTTCCTGTATGCCTCCTGCACCTCTGCTTGTGGCCGGTTTCCGTAAAAAGTCACTCCCATGAGCCTTTTGTCCTCATCCCTCATCTCCATTTGTATGCTTCCGTAAAAGTGCAGCGTGGCCCCCTTCGGCCGCAGCTTTTTCCAGGCCTGCAGCACGAAATACGCCCCCTTTCGCAGGCTGACCGGCCCGCTCACTATGAACCGGATCGCCTCCCCATTTTTCCGTGGGCGCAGTGGCTGAATCCCGTGGATATCCGCCCCGAGTGGCACGCTTACCACTCTTTTCGGATTCGCTCCCCCAGCAATCAGCGTCTGGGAAACCAGGGTGGAGTTCGTTCGAATCAGGTCTGCAAACTCCATCTCCTCGTCCCGTCTCTGGTCCCGCTCTACCCCCCTTCGTAGAAGTTCATCTTCCTCATCGGAGATTGGAATGCCGTGTTCCCTAGCCAAGTCTTCTACCCACTTTTTCCGGAATGCGTGGTGCGGGCTGGTGAACACCAGGCAGGTCCGTATATCTAGATCTTTGCAGGCCTTTATCGCCTCTAGCGTTCCGTGCTCCAGCCCAAGATAGGCGCTGAACTTGCCGCTTTTTAGAAACTGAGCGGCTTCCTTAGCCAAGCTCTTCTCTTGCCACTCCCATATCCGGTCCGCCCAAAGTCGTTTTTTGAGGAGTTTCCCGCACAAAATCTCGCCCATTTCCCCTGCCCTTCTCATCCGCAGGGGAACCCGGCTGGGATAAGCCAGCCGCCTTCTTGCGAGGCTTTTGCTCAGCAGGGGATGGGTGCCTGCCAGACTTTCAAGGCGTTTGGCAAAAAACGAGCTTTCGGGTGCGTGCAGCCAGCCGGTGTGCCAGAGGCGCAGATTTGCGTTCTCTTCCAACGCCCTGGCCATCTCCTGTGCATGGCGGTGAATCGCCACCGTGGAATATAGGATTCCTTTCATGAACTTTTAGGTGGCGACAAGGCGGGCATTTTTTTTGCCTCTATCTCCCAGCAGTATTTTTCCAGCGCCGATTTGCGGGCCAAGGCCCTGGCCTTTTGCAGGGAAGCTGGGTTTGCCGCCCAGCCATAGAGAATTTTGGCCAACCCTGCAGGATCTTCCGTTCCACAAACTTGGATTGCATCTCCCGCCTGAATCGCAATTTCCTTTTGCCCCGCCGTGTCCGTGGCCGCCACCGCCAAGCCACACAGCAGATACTGCAGCAGTTTGTTGCTGACGGTTAAGTCATGGTTGTCTGTGTTATTTTGCTCCAAAGCCAGGCCAACATGATGATTGGCAATAATTTTCAAAACTTCCGAATTCTTTAACTGCTTTTGTATTTTTACCTTTTTTCTCCATGCCGAGGGAAACCGGCTGTACAGCTTTTTCGCATAATTCCCCTGCGGATTGCCCACCAACGTAACTGTGAACTTCGGTTCGCAGTGGCCCAGCGCCTCCGCCAAAAGCTCCAGCCCCCGCCCGGGTCCTAGCGCCTGGGAAATCCACAACATCTTCGGCCCTTCTGGCCCCGGCTCTGCTGCCGGCTCCGGCGCCTCCGCTAGTGGGAAAGCATTGTAAATCACCTCTGGCCTCCGACCGTAAACCTTTCCGATCGCCTCCGCCATCGCTTCGCTCGTGCAGGTCGCGTAGCTCGCCCCCGTCAACACCTCCCTTTCCAGTCGGGCCACCACCCGGTCCGGATGCCAGGCTATGGCCACATGCTCTTTGGAAAACCAGTCTTCAAAATCCACCGCCACCTTGGTCTCTCTTTTCATCAACTCCCGCGCCACCCACAAGGTCGTGGCGGAGTGTGCGATCGCTAGATCCGGCTTACGGGCCAACGCTTCTCTCAGCAAATCCTTTCTCCAACCTCCCAGCTGGGCGGTTGTCTGGATTCCCGTTTTTTCGGCCAGAAGGTTTGCCAATTTCCGCTTCAGCCGGTAGCGAAAACTTTTTCTTCCCATTGCCGGATCCAGTGGGCCCGGTACCGCTGTGTACTTCCACTTTTTTCCTCGGACCAGCTCCCTGTCCTCCTCGATGAGATGCGGCAAGAAGTTCATCCCCAACACCTCCACCTCCGTTCCCGCCTCAGAAAGCGCATCCGCCTCTTTTACCACCCGCGGGTTATGACAAATGTGGGCCCCCGAAAGGATGAGAACTTTCCGCTTCAACGAGAGTTTTTAACCGCCTTATCCAAAAGTTTTTCCAACTGGTCCTGAATCCGCTTCGGGGAAAAGTCCTTTCTGCCTGTTAGCACGGCTTGTTGCGCCTGAGCCCACCGTTTTTTGTCCTTTAATTGTTGGATACACTCGGCGATTCGGTTTTTCTCCAAATCCGTACAGAGACAAAAGGAGGGAAGGTTTTCCTTTGCCCAGCTCGTGGCGCTTCCGTATGAAGGTGCCACAACGCAGAGCGGCAACCCAAACTGACAGGCCTCCGGCAACTTGGAAGGAAAACAGGTTCGCACAAGATTTTCGTGCCGGGCCATGAAGCTCTGCGCGATTAGCGTGACGTCAATGTTGCCAGTAAAAAACTCGGCCAGATCCCGGATATCGGCATGTCCTGCATCCCGAACATGACGGCGTCCTCTTAAAGCCTGGCGCTCTGGACTTTCCCCGTGGCTGAAAAAAGTCAGCCTGGCTCCACATCTCTCCAAAACTTCGCTTACCTTTTCAAGAACTTTGATATTTCCAAGCAAGTCCCCGAAGTAGCCGATCCGCAGTGGCTCCTGGGGACGCCCAGAAGAGGCAGGATCAAAGGATTGTTCTTCTGGAATCGGAAGGATGGTTTCCCACGATCTGGTTCCGTACCTTCGCTGAAACTCCTCCCCAAGCTGAGTGCTAATGAAGCCAACCTCCTTGGCGTTATGATATATCTGCCGAAGCTCTCGATAAAGGGTTTCCCGCCCCCAGCCACGATCAGGCAACATTTTTTCCCAATCATCATGCACAAGAACGACGAGAGGAATTCTGCGTTTTTTTGATATACTGACCGCACTAAACAAGTGCGGGCCATGCCAAACCGTGAGAATTACGTCAGGCTTTATTTTTAACTCATATGGTCTTAATGTCTTCTGTATTTTTGGGTTCGGCGATTGTCTCGATCGGGCCCATATCGAC
>RFWS01000113.1 GCA_009921985.1 bacterium
TCGTTTACGTTTACGATTACGTTTACGAAAAGCGGAATTCGAAAAGAGGAAAAAAGTTACGGGCGAGCGCATCTTTTTTGAAAAACGGAGGTTTAATCCTGGATGGAGGCAACAATTTTTTGGATGCGGGGTTTGCCGGTCATTCTGGATTTTCACCTGGCGTCCCTATACGGGGTGAAGACGAAGCGCTTGAACGAGCAGGTGCGGCGGAATGGGGAAAGGTTTCCCGAAGATTTTGTTTTCCGGATCAGCCGCCTGGAGTGGGAGGAGGTGGTCGCAAAATGCGACCAGTTTAGCAAGATGTTGCATTCCAGCGTTTTGCCGATGGCATTTACAGAACAGGGGGCGTTGATGGTCTCCACGGTATTGAATTCGGGTAAGGCTGTGCAGATGAGCATTTATATTGTGCGGGCTTTTGTCCGGATGCGGTTGGAGATGTCGGCCAACGAAGTGATCCTCCGGCGACTGGCCGAGATCGATAAGACCTTGATTGGATTTTAGCAGGAAGTGGAAAGGGACAGGCGGGATATTACCGTTTGGCCCCTTGGGACCTGCCCCCGCCTTTCCGGGTCTCCCGCTCCGCGGTTTGATGGCTTTCCGCTTACGCGGGGGGATTCACGTTTAGGTTTAGGTTTACGTGGGGAGGGTCAGGGTAGGGGCATAAAAGCCTAACCTAGGTCAAAACACTAAATAAGCCTAATAAACTACGTTTTCTCCTGATTCTGTTTCTTGTTGGTCTGATACTTTCAGAATTTTTGCCCCGCATTTAACCAACTGCATTGCCAAATATCCGCCAAAGAAGCCGTCGGATGGGCCGTAATCCTTAAGGGCTCCGGCATATGCAGATTCAACAATTTCCACAACAACCTCATCTTTTGAATCCACCAACAGAACTCCATCATCATCTATGGTTATTAAGGTTTTTTTATTAAAAAAAGAGGCAAGAATTTTAATCTGAATCATAATAGAAAAATATTTAAGCTCTCTTTTTTTCTTGAGGAGACAAGGGTTTCATTAGAGATGGGTTTTAAACCAGAAGGTGACAGCGGCACCGACTACGACGCCGGCCAAGAGCCAGAGGGTGTCAGTAAATACGGACAATAAAAAAGTGAAGACATTCATCGTCGATTAGCGGGAAGTGGAAAGGGGCAGGTAGATGATCGTTTACGTGTACGATTATGTTTACGGGGTGAGGATGGGGAGAAGTGGCTAGCGAGAGCGCCAGGCGGCTTTGTTGAGGCAGTTGGGGCCGACGATATAGCCAGAGTTTCCTTCGGTGAAAAAGGCGCCCCCAGCTTGGATGGTGGTGCCTCCGGCACCATAGAAGAGACCCCCGGACTTAACGGTAATGCCATCCGGGCCGGCATAAACGTTGCCGTCCTTGGAGTAGATGCCGCGAGGGGTGACGAAGATGTTGCCGCTCCGGTAAATGTAGCCTTCGGTGGTGACGGCGGAATTTCGGCCGGTGATGGTACCAAACTCGGCCTTGTAGACACCGCCGACGAAATCCTTCATTTCGCACTGTTGGCGGTCGAATTCGTCGTTGAGGGCGTTCTGCTTGGCGTAACTGGCATCCCGACGGGCTTTGTGTTCCTCAAACTGCCGTTGGGACTCTGCGCTAATCTTCCGGAGCTCGTTGTTCTGGCGGTCGATGGACTCCTGAATGGTTTCAAGTTTCGGTCGGGTGATGGGCTGGAGTTGAATCGTGCTGTCCAGGTTGTCGGAGCTTTTGGGGTTACTGAAATCGACGATGGAACTTTGGCGCCGGGTGCTCGTGTGATTGTGAGAGGAATCGAAATCGTCGTCGTCCCAGGCGAAGGCAGGGTTCGCAAAGGCAAAGAGGAGATAGGAGATAACAGATAGGAGATAGGTGCAGCGGGAGGTGGAAAGGGGCAGGTGGAAAGGAATCATGGGGTGAGGAATCTTAAATATTCGGGAACGACCTTAGAAAGGGTGCCGATGAAGGTGAGGAAGAGGGCGAAGGCCTGAAGCTTCCAATCCGCGATCCATGAAATCCACGAGTGCGGACGGCATCTCATTTGTCGGGCCCGATGAGGGTAGAGCCGGCTTTCAGGGTGAGATCGCGATCGCCAACGTAGGTGCTTCCGGCCTTGATGGTGATGTCTTGCTCGCCCACGAAGGTGTTACCGGCCCGGATGACAACGCCCCGGGAGGAAACGTAGGTATTGCCGGCCTTGATGATGACATCATCCTTAGTGACGTAGGTGTTACCGGCCTGGATGATAAGATCGTCGTCCGCAACAGCGGTATGACCTGCGAGGATCGTGGTGCCGCGGGGTTTGACCACGGCGGCCACGACATCGGCGAGATCTTCGTCGTCCGCCCGGGCAGAGCCCGCCGCAGCGACGAGGATATAGGATAGAGCAGACAGGATATGGATGGCTCTCATGGGATGAATCATCGGGCAGGGGGTAGGACATCGGCAGGGTTAGCCCGAAAGGGGGGAAGAAATCGGTTACGTTTAGGTTTACGTTTACGGGAGGAGTAGAGGCTTTTGCGAGAAGGGGGGAGAGGGTAGGGTTTCAGGTTCAAGGTCCCATAGCTCAAAAGGATAGAGCAGCGGTTTCCTAAACCGCGGATCCCCGTTCGATTCGGGGTGGGACCAGACCCAAGCCCAAAGATTCGAGCCTAAGACTAAAGATGATTGTTTACGTTTACGTGAACGTTTACGGGGGTTTGTGTGGAACGGAGCGGGCTTGGAGGAAGCAGGGAGCTCGGGTAGGGTGATAAGTTCATGATTGGCTGGGTTTTAAAGAAAATCCTGGGAACGCAGAACCAGCGGGAGGTCCGCCGGATGCTTCCCCTTGTCCAGAAGATCAATCAGCTGGAAGAGGGACTGCGTTCGCTTTCCTTCGAGGAGGTAAAAGCCAAAACCCCTGCCTTGCGAGAGCGCCTAGCCCAAGGGGAAAGCCTGGACAGTGTTTTGCCAGAAGCATTTGCGGTGGTGAAGAACTGTTGCCGGCGATTCACGGAGGAAAAGAGAAAGATCCGGGTGCGCGGGCAGGAGATCACCTGGGAGATGATTCCTTTCGATGTGCAGTTGATCGGCGGGATGGTTCTGCATTCCGGCCGGATTGCGGAAATGGCCACGGGAGAAGGAAAGACGCTGGTGGCGACCCTGCCCACCTACCTGAATGCGCTCACGGGCAAGGGAGTTCACGTGGTGACGGTGAACGATTACCTGGCGGCCCGTGACTCTGAGTGGATGGGCGAAGTGTACCGGGAGCTTGGACTCACGGTGGGATGCATCCAGCACGGGCAGAGCCAGGCGGAACGGCGGGCCCAGTACTCCTGTGATATCACGTACGGAACTTGTTCAGAGTTTGGCTTTGATTACTTGCGGGACAATGGCATGGCGACGACGCCGGAGGACCAGGTTCAACGGGGACATTTCTATGCCATCATCGACGAGGTCGACAGCATCCTGATCGACGAGGCGCGGACGCCCCTGATTATTTCCGGCCCGGTCACGGTTTCGACCCACCAGTTCGACAAGTATCGATCCTCCATCGAGGGCCTGGTGCGGAAACAGAACGGCCTCTGCACGGATTGGGCCAACCAGGCCAAGGAAAAGGTGGAGGCTGGGGATTTGCTGGGGGCGGGACGGCTCCTCTTAA
>RFWS01000114.1 GCA_009921985.1 bacterium
AATCAGGCCCGTGTTGTTGTACAGGCTGCGATACCCCGCCCCGCCGTCGGCTTGCACCACGCGTTTCCAGGTCGCGGCGTTATCCTCTGTCTGCACCGTGAAGAAGCCGGCATTGTAGGCCATGCCGACTCCGTCACTGGAGTGCGAGGGGGCGATCAACCTTTGGACGCTGGAGCTGCTGAAGCGCAGCGCCGCGGGAAGATGAACCGCAAGGACGGTCGGACCGCCCGCCGCCGGATTGACCCGGCCGGCCATCTCCACTCCGTCGGCCCGCTCGGTGATCGTGACGACGACTTCCAGATCCGTGCGGCTGTAGGTCAGGGTCAGAACGTTGGAAACAAGGGTGGTCGACAGGGTTCCACCCCCCGACAAGAAGGAAGTTGCACTGAGGGCAGTGCCGTCGGCCAGATCCAACGCCCAAAGCCCCTCCGCCCCGCTGGCAGCAATGGAGGTGGCGGCGGTCCCCTTCACCTCCAAGATTGATCCGTTCGTTTTGCTGATGGATAAACTATTGCTCAAACCGGAAAAAAGGTAGTTATTGGTCCGGTCGGTTACCGTTGCATGCGATGAACCAAATCCCAGGAGGACCAGCAGGATTGTAAGGAAAAATGATACGCGGAAAGACTCGCCCGTCGGAACCCCGACTCGATAAGTCAATAAAAAGGGCCTTTCCATAAGTCCTTTAGACCGAATTTAAGCTAAAAACGCTCAATTCAAAAACGCCCAAGAACCAGACAGAAACGCACGAATTCTCTTCAGAGGCAAACGTCCAGATGAGGTCTTCTTTAAAGTACAAATTCATCCGCTTTAACTTTACCTATACACCATAAACACTATTTTCTGCCTGTCAAGGCTCTAATTGTTTGTCTACTAATTATTTGTAAATTTTATATGGGAACTAAAACTGATGCATGACAATGATTTATAACCCAAACTAGTAATGGTTGCAAAAACTATGTCTTCCCACTATCCTACTCCAAAAAACAAGGTCTCTTTATCCCAAAAGTGGCTCTAGTCGCTGCCGACGATCACCCTGATTCCTGGAATGCAGATCATCGAGCGGATTTTCCAGTTGGTTTTAGATATCTGTTTGCCCCTGAGCTCCACCCCAGTCGGTGTTGCCATGGCCTTTTTTCGCCCTTGGGACACCATCACCGATCCCTTTGTCGGCAATATTTCAGATAACTTTCGCTCCAAGCGGGGCCGCCGCCTGCCATTTGTTGTTATCGGTGGAGTGCTTTTCGCCCCGGCGCCCACCAAGGGCCGGACACCCTGTTCAAAATGCGGACTTTTTTTTATTTTCCCCGATCGTGATGGCCGCCGGAACGATACTATTGATCCGTTTTTATCCGCTCAACGAGCAGCGCTGCCACGAGATCCGCTTGGCAGCGAAAAAAAGACGCGGTGAAATTCACGCCCTTGAGTCCTGCTTCTCAGGACCTTTTGTAGCTGTTTTCCTTTTAAAAATACTCCAACCAAAGCCCGGCAGCTGCAGGCGAGCCGGTGTTCCAAGCCCCTTCCGAAGATGGTCGGAAAACTCCACGACCCCAAAGGCGTCCTTTTCTCCGGTCCGCACGACCACCTCTAGGGGGCGGCTGGAAAAGTTGATCACTACAAGAATTTCTTGCTCCTCCCCTTTTCTCACAAAAGAAACCACCTCGCGGTTACGGGAGTTTTCCAACCAAACCACCTCACCCGAGGTCATGGCCTTGTTTTGTTTGCGAAATGCAATCAACGAGCGGTAGAGGTCGCGAATCGGGGGACGGCCAACCTCTTTCCATTCGATTTTTTTGTTTTCAAAGAGGGCTGGGGCTGTGGACTCCGTCGCATCCCCCACCTCCATGCCGTTATAAACCAAGGGTACACCATCGAGCGTGAACATCAGGACTTGGGCGGCGATCGCTCCATCCATTCCGTAACGTGCGACCGCCCTGACTTGGTCATGGTTATCGGAGAAGCTGAGGTGCCGGGATCCTTGCGGAAACGTCGCGCGACTGGCTTCCCAGGTTTTTCGCAGATCGGTGACCGGTTTTCCTTCAAGCATCACACGATTGAGCGAGTGATAGAGGGGCCAGTCATAATCGAGATCAAACGCCTTGGTCAAATAAGGCGGATCATCCGCTTCCGCCAACAACAGGACCGAAGGATGGTCTGAATCCAGTGCCGCTCTCGCCTCTTCCCAGAAATCCAACGGTACAAAGCAGGCGGCATCGCAACGGAACCCGTCGACCTTCGCCTCATGCAACCAGTAGCGCATTACCCCGATCATCGCTTGCCGCGTCTTGGGCTGGGCGTAATCCAACGCGGCCACATCTTTCCAGGCGGGTTGCGGATACATCACCTCTCCCTGGCTATTTTTTCGATAGAGATCAAAATCCTTCATCCATACTGCATCCCAAGCCGTATGGTTGGGCACGAGGTCCAGAATCACCTTCAGCCCGAGACCATGGGCCGTTTCCACCAGTTCGATCAGATCCTTTTTTGAGCCCAAACGGGGATCAATATTATAATAATCACGGACCGCATAGGGGCTGCCTTCCGGTCCTGGTTTATCCTTTTCCCCAGTGGGATGGATGGGCATCAACCAGATCACATCGGCTCCCAGGTGCTTGAGTTCCGCCAGCCGCTGGGTTACCCCGGCCAGATTCCCTTCTTTGGAAAAAGCACGGGGGAAAACCTCGTAAACCACTGCCGCGGCAAGCCAATCCGGTCCGGGTCTTGCCGGTATTTTTGAAAAGCTTTCCTCCGCGGAGTCTGCCCACTTGCTGAGGATGCCCCCCAGCCATCCAAGTGGGGGGCGCCGGAGCCATGCCTGCCATCGGCCGTAGGCGGCGAATCCGACCATTGTTTCTAAGAAGCCGGTCCGTTTGCCGTGGCCAAGGCATCAAGAGCTTCTTTCGCCTCTCCGCACTTTCCCCTGTTTAACAGATCCGAAATCTTATCGAGGGCTGCCGCGTCCATCCCGGGCTTCTTGCGCAAAGCGTACAGTCGCGCTGGCAGGCGAAGATCCTCTGCCGTAAAAGGAAATTTGCCCCCACCCTCTTTCCGCCGCGCCTCCTGCACAATCTCGAGGGCGAGATACCCTTGCTCATGCGTTGGCTCAAACATTGTCCCCTCTCCATAATCGTTCCATGTCACCAACTGCACGACCGGCCAAGGTCCTTCCATACATACCCCCAGCGAATCCCGGAGGGTGTCCCCATTCCGAAAATCAATATGCCCGTAACTTTTGGCGTAGACGTCATCAAAACCCGGCAAAGCGGAAACGATCGTCTGCTGGGGATGGGTTGAAATGCGGTTATAGATTTCCGCGAGTCTTTGCCGGAGGGTGGCGCTGTCCGGATTCCCCTGCCAGGCCTCAAAATGAACCCAGGAATACCCACCATCGGCACCTGCTTTTTCGCGCAGATGCGGCAGGCAATAAAGCGCGGGTCGGTTGGATCCATCACCCAGCGCCTGCTGCCAAGTCTCCCTCTCCTGAACGTAAATGGGACCAAAATTGGTTAAGAGAGGCTTGCCCTCCATCTTGAAATAGTGGGATTGGGAAAACCATTCCGACTTGCACCAGTCGATCACTTTACGAAGGTGTCCCGGCACCTCCTCCGCTTTGAGCCCGCCGTCTTTCACCATG
>RFWS01000115.1 GCA_009921985.1 bacterium
GAAATGGGTGCGACAGCCGAAGGGGCGCGATTCGTAAATCAGGCACTTTCCGTTTTCATCCCGGAGCAGTGGACAGGATTTGTCTTTTTTTGCGGGGAGCGATTTGCGGCCGGTAGCCCGAAAGGCGTGGGCCGCCAGCAGGGCCTCCCCGCGGGTGAGTTGCGGAACTTTTCCCGTGAGGCGGAACTGGCAGCACTCCGTTCTCCGCAGACAGTTCCGGGTGAGAGGCCGCCGGGACAAGTCCGTATAGACTGACCGCACCTCGGTGAGCGTTTTCTCGTGGCGTTTCATGGTGAAACAGCCGCGAACGATCCTATGGGGATGTGAGGCTCTCCTTAGGATTTGGGACGGCCCAGTTTGGCCTTGATCGTGACCGGCTCTTTCGGGTTGTCGCGGGTGTCACGGGGTTTGGCGACAATCTTGTCGGCCACCTCCATGCCCTCGATCACTTCACCGAAGACGGTGTATTGGCCATCCAGAAACGTGGTGTCCACCACACAGATGTAAAACTGGGAACCGCTCGATTCCCGCTTGGGGTTGACCTGGTCGCCTTGGCGGGCGGCGGCCACCGAGCCGCGCTTGTGCTTTTTGCTGATTTCGGCCGGGATGGTGTACCCGGGGCCGCCCGTGCCGTGCTCCGCCCGCTTGGCCTGATCCTTGCTGAGCGGGTCGCCGCCCTGGATCATGAAGTCGGGAATCACACGGTGGAAGGTGGTGCCGTCGTAAAAGCCCTCTTTCACCAGCTTTTTGAAGTTGGCGGCATGCTTCGGGGCAGCTTTGGAGTCGAGCTGGATGACGATGACACCCTCTGGGGTGGTGAGGGTAACGATGTCTTCTTCCACGGCGATGGTTTTGTCTTTCATGTCGGCGGTATCCTTGGGTTGGTTGGTTTCTTTTTCCGCCGCAAAGGCGGTGAAAAGGGCAAAAGCAAGGCTGGCAAAGAGGAGACAGAATTTTTTAAGCATGGCGAAGGATGGTCCAAGTCGCGTCCCCGGCCAACACCGAATTTCCCGGATCGGCGTGGCTCCGCTGAATCATGGCGAGGGCGATTGTAAGGCCATTCACTTTGGTAAGGCTGCTGAGATTTCCGATCTCCTTGCCTTCCCGGGAATGAACCCAGAGGGGTGGGTGTGACGCCCCAAGCTCCGCATAACCGAGGACGCAAAGATGACGGTTTACGTGACCGACACTGCGTAGGCGGGAGATCACTTCCTGGCCGATGTAACAGCCCTTGGTCGAACTGATAGCGTCATCCACGCTCCAAAGAGGAAGTCCACGAGCGATCCGTAAGGGCTCCCAATCCGAGAGAGGTGAGGTCGCTGGATTCCAAGGGGAAGAAGCGGGGATCCAGAGGTCTAGGCCCGGTTCCCGGAAGCGGGCGGAGAAGAAGCTGAGACAGTCCTTGGGCGCATTGGCGGGGGCGGAGGATAGGAAGGGGAGATGGGCGAGGCGGTAAGAATCGGAAACGTCTTCCACGGTCACATCATCCGCGACGATGAACTTTTGAAAGCGGATCCGGAGAGATTCGCGAAGGGAGGAATCGGTTTCGATCCAGAGGGCGCCGGTGGTGGCGCCTATCTGACAATCGGCTTCCAACCGCCCCTTGGCGGTGATGACGGCGGCCCGAAGGGCTTGATCGGGTTGGAGTTTCTTCAGGTCCTGCGTGACTTGGCCGTTCAGGAAGCGGAGGCGGTCCTCCCCGGTCAGTTTGAGCAGGGTGCGCAAGCCTGGCATCCAGGCGCCGGTGGGAGCTTTGATCTTTTGAAGAAGGTCCGGGTTCATCAGAATCGGGTGGTGACCGACGAACATTTCATGGATGAGGCCCTTCGCCAAGCCCGCAAGGCGGTGGCCAAGGGGGAGGTGCCGGTGGGGGCGGTGTTGGTGGTGGGGGATCGGATCGTGGCCAAGGCCCACAACCAGGTGGAGGAGCTGAAGGATGCCACCGCCCATGCGGAGATGCTGGTGGTCACGACCGCGGCGGGAGAGGTGGGGGATTGGCGGCTGAATGAGGCCACCGTGTACGTGACCAAGGAGCCGTGTCCGATGTGTGCGGGGGCCATGTCGTTGTCGCGGGTGAAGCGGGTCGTCTACGGGGCGGCGGATCCCAAGATGGGGGCGGCGGGCGGTGCATTGAATCTGCTGCAGTTTGAGGGGATGAACCACCGTTGCGAGGTGCGGGGTGGGATCCGGGCGGAGGAATGCCGGGAACTTCTGCGGGATTTTTTCCAAAAACAGAGGGCAGAGAGCGGTGCGGGAGGAAAATAAACCAGTCATTCGCTGGCCATTGGGGCCGGGAGTGGAGATCGTGAAGCGGGGGCCGGCGGGGCTTTATGCGTTGAACAAACCAAGCGGGATCCGATCGCAACCCAAGGAAGGAGGTAAGGATCCGCAGGCGCTCTTGACTTGCAGCTATTCGCTGAAGGATGAGGCGTATCACATCCCGCCGGACAAAGGCGGGGGCAAGGTCTGGTTGTTGCATCGTCTGGATGCGGGGACTTCTGGTGTGATTTTGGTGGCCGATGAGGAAAAAACGGCGGATGAGGTGAAGAAAGCCTTCGCCGAACACCGGGTAAAAAAAACCTACGTGGCGCTGGTCTTGGGTGGGCCGAAAGAAAATGAGGCGGTTTGGAGGGACCGGATCGAGGTCAGCAAGGAGGGTGGGAGGGCTAGAGGCAAGGCTGGGGCGGGACTTTGGGCGGAGGCTAGGATGAGGGTTCGGGAGAGGTTCCAAGGGAAAGCCGGATCGATGTCCCTTTTGGAACTTCAGCCAAAAACCGGGCGGACCCACCAGTTACGGATTCAGTGTGCCCAAAGGGGATTTCCGATTGCGGGGGATCGCACCTACGGAGATTTTCATAGGAATCGACTGTTAGGTGAAAAAGTCCGACCAGAGACTCTGTTTTTGCATTCGGAGCGGATTCAATTGGATGTTATTGGTCAACCCTTTGATGTCTTAACACCTCTACCTGAATACTTTAGGCGTTAACCAAAAATCGAACTGTTCAATTAAGAGGTTGTGGAAATTTTAAGTACGTAGGCTATAATTTGTTTAACGTGCTATCCAAAAATAGTTTAAAGATAATTTTTGCGATTATCGCTGGTTTGGAAATGGGGGCGATGGCTCAGGTTTCTGAAACCAATGGGGTGGTTCGCATCGAGGCGGAAATTTCCACCAACCGTATTGCCCGGGCCATCGGAGGGATAAGCTTTTCGTGGACCAACGACACAGCTACGCCGGGATTTTCCGGAACGGGCTACATCGAGGCCACGGCTTCGGATACGAATGCGACGACCACGGTTTCCTCATCCTGGCAAACCACCAGCCCCCAAATTGATTACAATGTCACCTTTTCCAACGCCGGAACCTACTATGTCTGGGTGCGTGGTTATGCGGGGGATGCCTCTTCCGCCGGCGTGTACGTTGGACTGAGCGGCACAAGCCCCACGGCTTCGCGGATTGACCTTCAGCAGTACAACTCCTGGGCCTGGGCGAACACCGCGGCAGGCTCTTCCACGCCGGTTAGCATCACGATTCCATCCGCCGGCACCTACACCCTCAATCTTTGGATGCGGGACTCGTGGGTGGACATCGATAGGATTCTGCTCACCCGCA
>RFWS01000116.1 GCA_009921985.1 bacterium
CCTGTCCGAGATCGCCTACATGGTCATGGCAGTCGGGCTGAACATTCCCGGGCCAAGCATGTATCACCTCGTCACCCATGCCTTTTTCAAGTGCCTGCTCTTTTTGGCGGCAGGCTCCGCCATCCATGGTTGCCATGACGAGCAGGATATTTGGAAGATGGGAGGCCTCCGCAAGCGGATGCCTTTCACTTTTTTGGTGACCTGGGTGGGGACGTTGGCCTTGGCCGCGATTCCGCCAGTTTCGGGTTTTTGGAGCAAGGACGCCATTTTCGCGGCCACTTATAACCGTCCCGGATTGGCCGCCTGTTCAATGCTGGCCGGCTTTTTTACCTCCTTTTTTATGCTCCGGATGATTCTGGTGGCGTTTGACGGGAAACCCCGGACGGAGAATGCCAAGCATGCCCACGAAGGCCCGCCGGTGATGGTGGTGCCGATGCTGATCCTGGCGGTGTTGTCCGTTCTTGCGGGCCTGTTTCCGGTGGCCGACTTCCTCGGAATGAAGCCGCACGGCGCCCACCATGCCTGGACCCTGTGGGTTTCCCTGATCCTGGCCGCGGCGGGATTCGTGCCTGCCTATTTCCTGTACCGGGAGGCGATCAAGGATCCGCTGCAGGTGCCGTTGTTGCAGGGCAAGTTTTACGTGGACGAGTTTTACCAGCGCGTGCTGGTGGCGACCCAGGACGGGTTGGGGCGTCTGGCCGACGCCTTTGAAGGCTGGGTGGTGCGTGGATTTCTGGTGCGTGGATCCGGGGTGGTGGCGCGATCCGCGGGGCAGGGGCTTCGCCTGGTGCAGTGCGGCCAGGTGCAGTTTTACGCCGCGGTCTTTATCCTTGGGGCCATCGGAGTGATCGGCTGGCTGCTTTGGAAGGGGTCGGCATGAATTTTTCGCTAACGCTTCCAGCCCTGCTCGCCATCCCGCTGGTCGGAGTCGTCCTGATCGCTCTGGGATCTCGCCCGAAGACCACCGCCCTTTGGGCTTCCGTTCTCAACCTGATCCCGGGATTCCTGGCCTCCGGGATGGTGTTGCGTTCCGGGGAAATTTTGTTTGGACCCGACCCGATTCCCGTGAAGGAAGTCTTCCCGGTCAAATTTATTCTCGGAATGGACGGGTTGAGCCTGTCTCTCGTGTGGTTGACCCTGATCGTGGCCCTGACCGCGATCGGAGCCGGTCGGGAGGGGGTCAAAAGGGAGAAGGAATATTATATCTGCCTTCTTTTGATTGGGCTGGGCGCGTTGGGAGCATTTCTTTCGGTCGATCTGTTTTATTTTTTCTCCTTTCACGAGGTGGCACTGATTCCGACCTTTTTGCTGGTCGGAATGTGGGGTCACGGGGACCGCACTGGTGCGGCCTGGAGGATGACAGTTTATCTGATGCTCGGGAGCATGATATTGCTCCTCGGACTGATTGGACTCTTCCTGGCCCTGCCGGAAACCGCGCGAAGCCTGGACTGGAGGGTGCTGTCCGAAACCCTAAGAGCGAACCCACTTTCGCCCGGAATCCAGCACGTGGTGGCCGCTTTGCTTTTGGTCGGATTCGGTACACTGGTTTCTCTGGTTCCGTTTCACAGTTGGGCGCCCGGAGGATATGCCTCCGCTCCGGCCCCGGCGGCGATGCTCCATGCCGGGGTGCTGAAAAAATTCGGACTCTACGGATTGCTGCGGGTGGCCTTGCCGATGGTGCCGGACGGCTGGAAGGAGATCTCCTGGCTCGTGGGCCTGCTCCTGGCGGGAAACATTCTTTATCTCGGACTGGCCTCGCTCCAGCAGCGGGATTTCCGGTGGTTGTTGGGATTCTCGAGCGCGATGCACATGGGCACAGTCTTTCTTGGGTTGATCAGCGGAACAGTGTTGGGACTGGCCGGGGCGTTGACCCTGATGGTTGGGCACGGACTCAGTGCCGCGCTCGGCTTTGCCGTGGCCGGGGAAATCAGTCGCCGCACGGGAACATCGTGGATGCGGGATCTTGGTGGACTGGCGCGGCGGGCGCCCCAACTCTGGTTTTACCTGATGATCGCGGCGATGGCCTCGATCGGCCTGCCTGGATTGGCCAACTTTGCGGGCGAAATCATGATCTTCTTCGGCTCTTGGACCGCTCACCCGGTGTTGGTGGGGGTGGCGGCGTGGGGGGTGGTTTTGTCGGCGGTGGCCATGCTGCGGGCGGTGAAGGCCATGGCTTTCGGGTCAATGAGCCCGGCGGTGGAGGCGGAGGGCGTGACGGATCTCAAGGGGGTGCGTGAAACCTGGCCTTTTGCCGTCCTGACCCTCGCCTTGTTGCTGGTCGGAATTATGCCGCTCCTCGTGTACGGACCGGCCCGACCGGTTCTGGAAAGGATTTCGCTGCCATGAGCGCGTGGTTTTTTCCTGAAATCCTCCTCACTTTGGCCGGAGTGGGGCTGATCCTGATGGACGCTTTGGCCCCCGAAGGCATCCGTCGCCGGATTCCACTGTTCGCCTTGCTTGCCTCGCTGGGCATCCTGGCCTGGAGCCTTGTTCCGGCCAGTCGGGTGCTTCCGACTTCATGGCTGAGTCTTTTTGTTTCGGATGGATTGTCGGCCGTCTTCAAACCGTTCTTTTTGTTGTGCCTCGTGGTGGTGACCGCCATGGCCTGCCGATACCGCTTGGAGGCGGATGAAACGGTCCGCGGGGAGTTTTTGGCGCTGCCATTTTTTCCCACGGCCGGTCTTTGTCTTCTGGCCTCGGCCCGGGACTTTTTGGCCGTCTTTGTGGCGCTCGAGATGGTGAGCATATCCCTTTACCTGCTGGCGGCTTTTCACCGGGCCAAACCGGCCAGCCTGGAGGCTGGTATCAAATTACTGGTGATGGGCGGACTTTCGACCGGTTTCCTGGTGATGGGGATTGCCTGGCTTTATGCCGGAGCCGGCACCACGGACTTCTCCCGACTGCTTCTCACCCAGGCGGGGCAGGGAGCCAACCCGGCCGCACTGGTGGCAGCCGGCCTGATTCTCGCGGGCATCGGTTTTAAGGTGGCGGCCGTTCCGTTCCACGCTTGGGCTCCGGACGTGTATGAGGGGGCGCCCACACCGGTCACCGCGTTTCTTGCCGTGGCCTCCAAGGCGGCTGGTTTTATTCTTCTGATCCGGGTTTTTGGGCTTGGGGCTTTCGCGTTGGAATCGATCGGGACTTATTTTCGACCGATTCTTCTCACCACGGGAATCGCCACGGTGACGCTGGGGACCTTGGCGGCCCTGCCGCAGCGTGATTTGAAAAGGCTGTTGGCGTATTCGGGTATAGCCCATGCCGGATTCATGATTCTCGCGTTGGGCACCGCGGGGGAAGGCGGGATCGGAACCGTGGTAGCCTATCTATGGGCGTATCTTCTGGCATCCTTGCCGGTCTTTCTCTTCATCAATGAACTGGAGAATCTCCATGGCAGCACGGACATGCGTCACCTAGATGGGTTGGGCAGACGGGAGCCCGGGCCTTCCCTTGGGTTCACCCTCTGTCTTCTTTCCATGGCGGGGCTACCTCCGTTGGCGGGATTTCCGGTAAAACTCGCGGTGCTGGCCAACCTCTGGAACGCCGGAGAGACGCCGGCCTTGGTGGTGGCGGTGATTATGGCGGTGGCCGGACTGGGCATTTA
>RFWS01000117.1 GCA_009921985.1 bacterium
TGGGCCGGTGCCAGCCAACCGGAAAACTGGGGGAACGGGGCCGGATCGCGGGCGACGGCGGCGCAAACTCCGGCTTCCGTATCCAGGAAAGAAGCGCGGCCGAAAGACATTTCCAACTCCTCGTCCGGCCGGTCGTGCCCCGTGGCGATCAGAAACGAGGCCATGGGAAAGGATGTTTCCGTGTAGGTCTGCTGCCTTCCCGGGATTTGCCCAAGAGCCAGCAGCACTTTCTTTCCGGCATCCCCCAACGCCAACACCAGGTGGCTTCTCATGCGGGCAAACTTGAAAAAATCAAAGTTTCGGCTCCTCGGCCTGCCAAAAAGAGGATTTGGTAAGTTGTAGCTCGATCCTGCGGCGGGAATCATCGGCCTCTCCGGCGCGACCGGGGCCGAGTGCGCTCTTGCTGAGGGTGCGGTCGGGTAGGATGAGCTGTCCGGCGCTGTAAGGCAGAAAATATTTCACGGCGGGGAATTGTTCCCGGTTTTGTTCCAGAAAAATTGCGACGGAAAGAGCCCGGACCATTCCCAGATCCGTGTTGCTTCCCGCGTTAAGGCCATCGAGGCTTTGGGTCTGGTACGCTGCGGTTAGCTGGTCGTCGAGAGTGGACGCTCGGGAGCCACGCACCTGTTTCTCATCCGTATGCCCGATGATCATGAGTACATCGCATCCGAAAATTTCGCTTTTCTCCCGAATCTTGGGAAAGACTCTGCGGATCAAGCCGTCCTTGAACTCTGGCCTGATCTCGGCGGAGCCGGTGGCAAATTTAAAATCCTTCTCGTTTTCGGACAGGGTGAAAATGAGAGAGTCGTCCTGTGGCGTGGGGGAGCTGGTTTCCGGTAAAGGGATTTGCAGTTCCTCCAGTTTTTTTCTTAGTTCCCTTTCCCGCGATTCGGATCCTTGCAGTCTGGCCTGGGTGGATTTGATTTCTTCTTCCAGGGCGGCGATCCGTTCCTGCAGGAATTTTGTAACCGGGACGGATGAGTGAAGATTTTGCTCCGCGGCAGCCCAGGCCAGCAACATGATCCCGCAGAGAATTGCGAAGATTTCCGCATATTTAAGATCCATTCCTCTCATGGTCTGCCCCGCGTGTTCGCAAGGTATTTCATCATTTCCTCCAGTCCCTGAACCAGAAGTTTGGCCTGGCGCAAAAACTCGGTGAATTCGCGGGTGGAATCGCGGGAGGCCTGCATTCCCTCCCTGAGTCCGGCGGCAGCTTCGACAAGTGTTTTGCGCAAATCCTCTGCCGAAGCCACCAAACCGCCGGTGGTTCCCTGCTCCAGGCTCTTGAGGCTTTCGCCCAAAGCCAGTTGCACGGCACGGATGCGGGCGGCGGTGTCCGCCGCCAAACGGGCGCCCTCTTTTCCTGAATCGTTGGCCGCCCGGACCAGGTCGAGGTGGGCTTGGCCAGCCTGGGCCAGGGAAGTGGTGATTCTTTCCACCAGCGCGAGGTAGCGGTCATGGGCCTCGGACACCCGCAGGGTAAACTCGCCCATTTCCCCCGAGGCGCTGGAGCCTCCGGGAGAACTGCGGCGATGACCCCCCCCGACCAACTCCCCCCCTAAGAGCCAGCCCAGGATACTGGTTCCCAAAGAGGTGGCGATGGGCAGGGCGATTTTTTGGAGGCGGAATTCGCCACCAGCCTCGAGGGAAAGCGGGACGAGGGCCGCACCGATCCCAATCAAGGCCTCAAGGTATCCGGCGGTCTGGACGCGGTAGCCGGCCTCGGGACGTTCCGACGGATGCAGGCGGAATCCCCAAAGGGTCAGGACCAAGACCACTCCGAAGCGCGCAAAGACAAGGGGCCAACCCTCGCCCATCCCATGGCCAAAGAACGCAAAAATGACTGTCCCGATGACTGCCAAAACATAAAACCATCGGAAAGTTGTCAGGTTGTTGCCCGGGCCGGATCGTTTTGTTTGGGAAGGTTCGATCCTCTTCTTCGGTTCCCCCCAAAGTTCCTCCAGGCTGGGGGCAGAGGCGGAATTCCCTGGGGCAGTGGTTTCCGTAGGACTGAACGCAGCGGTGTTTTCCGGGACGGGTGTGGAAGGCGGCGGTGCTGCTGCCAAGACAGGAGGCAAAGAGGGCTTGCGCCGGGGAACGAGTTTGGTCGTGTCGCTCATCGGCGGTTTTCTGTCCATAGGCGGACGGTGGAAATGGCGTCAAGATGTCCAAGCGTCCGGTCGACCCATTCCGGCAGGTGACCACTCCCGACGATGCCTTCCGCCAGAAGAGCCGCGGCCTTCCTTTGCACCGGAAGAAGTCTGCTGGCCGGACGGCGAAAAAGCGGACGCCTCCAGCATGGGGGAACCGGCAGAGATCGGGTTCCCTGGATCATTTCCCGGAACCGGTCGATCCCCGGGGATGGGGCGAGGCGGGCGAGAATTTCTGTGGCGAGTCCCAGAATCAAGGCGAGTCCGCCCGCCACCAGCCAGGAAATCAAAGCCGGTGTCGTCATTGGCGAAAGCTTTGCCCAGAAAACCAGCCCCACCCACGTGACCGCGAAAAAAAAGGGTGTGACCAGCCAGTTCATGCCCCGAACCTTCCGTCTGCGGGGCAAAAAGACAAGGCCGGGGGGCACCAGCAGGGCTGCAGCACTCCAGAGCAGGCCGGACTGGCCGGATGGCCTTGGCCGGGAGATTTTTTCCGCGGCCACGGTCTGGAGGGCCTGCCATTCCCGCCAAGCCGCCGGATCACGGCTGGGGGCAAGGAGGACAATCTGGCCCCGGAACTCCGGAAGGGCAGGGGGCGGAGAGGCGTTGCCCAGAGAGACAAAGCCGCCGAGCGTGCGAGTTGCGCGCTCAGGGCGACCAACGACCTGGACCACGATAAAATCCTTCTCCGTGCGGAGGTCGGCGGCCCGGAGAAGTCGGGCAAGGAAAGTAGCTTGGTCGGATCCGGTGGAATACCGGATCGATGGCGGGGGAGCTTGAAAACGCGGAGGCTCTTGGAATCGGCTTTCTCCGCATGAAAAGAGGACCAGCTTTTCCAGTCCAACCCTTTTGACCGGATCCTGGCGGGCTTGGGCAATTTTTCCGCTTAGGCCCCAATCCTGTGGGGTGGGGGGATGGGAAAAAAGGACTCCGACGGCGACCGCTCCGCCTTCCAAAATGGCCTGGATGCATTGCCACTCATGGGCGACCCGTTCCCCGGTTTTCAGAAACTGGGGATTTTCCCTGCCCAATCGGGTGATTGGGAGCGGTTTTCCAGGGCCACCCCCACAAGTCCATCCGGCCATGCGGTCAGGAATTTTTTCCCACCACCCGGGCGTTGGGATTGGGCGCAGTAGAAAGAGGCAGGAGACGGTAACGCTAGCAGCTATCAGGAAGGTGGACCCGATCAACCTTCGTCTCCCGGAAAGAAGGCGGATTTCCCGGGGAGGCAAACCTCGTGCACCCCAAGCCCTGAGCCTTTCCCCAAACTTCGGTTGGAATTTGGGTGGTCGGCTGGGCATAATAAAAACCATATTAAAACAGCGTTTTCACCAGGAAAATGAGGAATTTGAGCCTATGAGAGACAAGGCTTTGTGGGACTGGGTAAAGCCGCCCGGGTGGGATCGTGACCTTTGGTGCGGATGTTTGGCCGGGTTGGCGGTGGGTCTTTT
>RFWS01000118.1 GCA_009921985.1 bacterium
CCCGCCGGCTACTTTCCTCCATCCCTGTTGTCGGGGCCGTCCTCGCTCTCTGCTTTCTTCTCGTCCGCATCGCCCCTGGTTCCCCTTTCGCCACGGAGCGCTCCCTGGATCCGGCAACCCAGATTATGCTGGAGAAAAAGTACGGCCTTTCCGGAACTCTGCCCGAGCAACTTTTCCGTTACGGTTCCAACGTGCTCCGGGGCGATCTGGGTGACTCCCTTAAGTTCCGAGGCCGGACGGTGGGGGAAATTATCGGACAATCTCTTCCCCGTTCCCTTCTACTCGGCTCCATCGCCTTCACGCTGGCCCTTGGGCTGGGCATCCCTCTGGGTGCCTGGGCGGCCGCCCATCACGGCAAAAAGACTGACTCTCTCCTCAACTCCTTCGCCTTACTCACTCTCTCCACCCCCACCTTCGTCCTCGCACCCGTCTCAGTTCTGTTGTTTTCTTTTGGCCTAAAACTCCTGCCTCCCGCCGGTTGGGGCACCCTTTCTCAACTGATCCTTCCCGCCATCTGCCTGGCGATTCCCTTTGTCGGAGTTTGCGCCCGGCTGACCCGTGGCGGCCTTCTGGAAACACTGGGCTCCGACTTCATCCGCACCGCCCGCGCCAAGGGGGTTTCGGAAAACAAGCTGGTCTATCTCCATGCCCTCCGACCCGCGATCTTACCCCTGGTGGCCTATGCCGGACCGCTCGCCAGTTTTTCGTCAACGGCGTCATCAATCGGGATGTCTTTCTGGTTTCCGGGGTGGTGCTGGTCTACTGCCTTCTTCTCCTTTTCTTTAACCTCCTTGCGGACTGGCTGACTGCCATGCTCGATCCGCGGATTCGGCTGTCCTCATGAAGCCATCCCGCTCCACATGGATCATCCTCGGTTTTCTGGCCATTTTGGTGTCGGCGGCGGTTTTCGGGCCTGCGGTCAGTCCTTATGGTGTCGGCGAACTTTCCAGTAATCGTCTCACTCCGCCTAGCCCCCATCATTGGCTCGGCACCGATCTCCACGGCCGCGATCTCCTGATCCGGTTGATGTACGGCGCCCGCATCTCCCTTCTGGTGGGGTTTGTGGGTGCCTCCATCAGCCTGCTCATTGGAGTGGCTTACGGACTGACCGCGGGATATTTGGGGGGACGAACCGACAATCTGATGATGCGTGCAGTGGATGTTCTTTATGCCCTGCCCCGGATTGTGCTGGTGATCGTTCTCATCAGTCTGTTTGACCTCAAACTCAAGAACCTGTTCGATGGAACGTTCCTGACCGCGTTTGCCAATCACGCCCGTCTTCTCCTGCTCTTTGTGGGGTTGGGGATGGTGGAGTGGCTCACGTTGGCGCGGATTGTTCGCGCCCAGGTTCTCACCATCAAGGAGCGGCCCTTTGTCCTGTCTTCCCGCCTGATCGGCCAAAGCACCCCCGTGATTCTCTTTCGCCAGATTCTTCCCCAGGTCCTGCCCATCGTGATCACTTACCTCACCCTCGCCCTGCCGGCGGTGATTCTGGAGGAGTCGTTCCTTAGCTTCCTTGGTCTTGGCGTGCAGGCTCCGCTAGCCAGTTGGGGCACCCTTCTGGCCGATGGGGCATCTATGCTGAATCCGATCGACACCCCTTGGTGGCTTATCGTGTTTCCGGCGACAGCCTTGGTTGTTTGCCTTCTTTCTTTCAACCTCCTCGGCGACCAACTCCGTCGTCTGGGCACTGACTCCGGGCGTTGACTTCCCCGGAACGGAGCTAATACTGGGAATCCATGAGGTTTTTAGCGCTCACTGCTCTCTTGCTCGGTCTCTCTTGGTCATCGCTGCACGCCCATTGCGGCAAGTGCAAGGCCGACGGATCGGAAATGGTTAAAAAGGCCCGCCAAGTCCGCTGATCCGGGCCGGGCAAATCTTGAAGGTACCCCCTTTTTCATCGGCGAAACCCGTTGTCGGGATGATTCATGTCGGGGCCCTGCCCGGAACTCCCGGCAATCGCGCTCCCTTGAGTGGCATCATCGCCCAAGCCTGTCGGGAGGCCCTTCTTTACTCCGGAGCCGGTATCCATGGCTTAATGATCGAAAACATGCACGATACCCCCTATCTCAAGGGCGGGGTCGGCCCGGAAATTACCGCCGCCATGACCGCGGTGGGTCGGGCGGTCAAACAAACCGTGCGGATTCCCGTGGGAATTCAGATTTTGGCCGGAGCCAACCGGGAAGCCACGGCTGTTGCCATGGCGTCCGGCCTGGATTTTGTCCGGGCCGAAGGCTTCGCCTATGCCCATGTCGCGGACGAAGGGATTCTGGATTCCTGCGCTGCGAACCTTCTTCGCTATCGCAAGGAAATCGGGGCACAATCCGTCCGGGTTTGGGCCGACGTAAAGAAAAAGCACAGTTCCCACGCCATCACGGCGGATGTGGGCATTGGCGCCACCGCCCATGCGGTCGAGTTCATGAGGGGAGACGCCGTTATCGTGACGGGTGGTTTTACGGGGGAGGCGGCCTCCCTGCAGGATTTGGAAGAGGTCAAGAAATCGACCTCCCTTCCGGTCCTCCTTGGATCAGGGGTGACCCCGGAGAATTTGGGCGAATTCTTCGTTTGGGCTGATGGTTTCATCGTCGGCAGCTCGCTGAAGCAACAGGGTGATTGGCGGAGGCCACCGGACACATCCAAAGTCCGGGCCTTCATGGCTCAGTACCGTCGACTGGCCGGCCGGCAGGCCTAACGCAGAAACTTTTCGGCTAGGCCCACGTACAGAGGAATCCCTACCAAGATATTAAAGGGGAAGGTCAGGCCGAGGGGCATGCCCAAGTAAAGCAGAGGAGAGGCCTCGGGGATGGCGTGTTTGATCACGGCGGGCACGGCGATGTAGGAGGCGCTGGCAGCCAACACCATCAGGAGCACGGCGTTTCCCATCGGGACGCCAAACGAAGCGCAAAGCCAGAGGGCAATGAGGGCATGAATCAGCGGCCCCGCCACACCATACATCACCAGTCGCTTCGGCACTTTTTTCAAGTCCTTGAAATGGGCTGCCGTGGCGATACCCATGTCCAACAGAAAGAAAGCTAACATCCCTTTGAAAATGTCGCCCGTGAACGGCTCCATCACCGATTTCCCCTGCTCCCCGGACAGGTAGCCCACTACCATACTGCCCAGCAGCAGGATCTGGGTTCCTTCGGTGAAAGACTCCTGCAAAACGTGGCGCAGGGAGGCGTCGGCCACCGGGGATTTTCCTTTCTCTTTCTTTTTCGGCAAATGCGCCCGAACCAAGTTGGCCATGAAGACGGCAAAGAGAATGGCGGGGGACTCCATCAGGGCGAGGGCGGCCGACATGTGGCCGCCGTAGGAAATCCCCTGATTTTCCAGATACTGGATGGTAGTGATAAAAGTCACCGCACTGACAGAGCCGTAAGCCGCCGCCACTGCGGCCGCATTGAGGGGGGTCACAATTTTTTTAAGCAGGGCATAGCCGACTGTCGGAACGGCCAGCGAAAGAAGCACGGCCAACCCAAGGTCGACTAGCACCGCCGTATGGAAACCGCTT
>RFWS01000119.1 GCA_009921985.1 bacterium
GACCGTTGTTGTGGCGTTATAGGCCCGGTCGGTCGCGGTGGCACCCGTAACGGTCAGTCCCAGCGCTGCGATGCTGGCCGTTCCGGAAGGCTGCGTGAGGGAGTAGTTGCCGGAAGCCGCGCCGGAGAGCGAATAGCCTGTGGTGCTGACGGCTTTGGAGTTTCCGACCGTGGCCGTGGCAAAGGAGTAGGAAGGCGTGCCGCCAAGGGTGACATCATCGCTGCCGACCACGCCGGAAAGCGCCGCCGTGCCCGTGGCCGAGGCCGTAGTGGTTCGGTCGTAAACCTTGTCCTGGAATGTCAGCCCGGTGACGGTGAGTTCCTTCTGCCCCACGGTGTTGCCGCTGGCGGAGGTGGCCACGTTTTGGGTGGTGGCTCCACCGCCGGAAACCGCGATGTTTTGATTATTATAACTCCCCGCCGCGGCTGAAGATTTCAAGCGGACATAGATAGTCGTGGAGGCAACGCTGTTCGAGGTAGCCGTAAGGTTGAGAGAGTCCGCAAATCCGCTGCCGGATGAGAGAGACACTTCCAATCCGGTCGGAGCTGTCACGGTCAAATCCCCGGAAAGCGTCGATCCAGAGACCGTGAGGTTGGCCGTGGAAGATGCCGTCCCATAAGTCGTGCTCAAGGCACTCGCAAGGGTGGTGGGAGCCACGGTGATCGTCGGCGAGGCCGGTGCCAACGGGGTTCCCTGAGTGGTCCCGGTTGCGGTCCCGCTACCAGCCGAATTCACTGCCCGGATTTGAACATCGTAGGTGGTGCCGTTGGTCAGGCTGGTGATGAGCAGAGGGCTTGAAGTCACCGCAGGGTTGGGCGTCGTCCAGTTGGTCCCGCCGTTGATCGAATATTCGTAATTCGTGATGCTGGCCCCACCGTTCGATGAGGGCGCCGTAAAGGCCACGCTCAATTGAGCGTTCCCTGCCGTGATTCCCGTGATCGCGGGGGCAGACGGTGCCAACGCCGTCACGGTGATGTTACCGTTGACTGCGGTGAAGGAGTAGTTCGTTGCTGTCAGGTTGGTCGTTACCGGCGTGATCGTCGCCACATTGGATCCTGCTGCCGTGGTCGTGGTGTAGGTCGTCGTGTAGGAGGCAGTTCCTCCGATGACAGACGCGGTGTCTCCATTGACAAAACCCGTCGGCGTGTAACTTCCCGCACTGGTGACTGTCGTCACCGCCGTCCCGTAGGAAACGGTTTGGTTGCCGGCAGTAATCGTCAGGGCTTTCTTCGTTACGGTATTCCCCGAGGAGGCCGTCGTGATGTTGACACTTGTCGCACCGGTGCTGGAGAGAACGATATTTTGAGAGTTGTAGGAACCGCTCACAGCCGCATCGGCCTTGAGACGAACCCGAAGCGTGCCGCTGGCCGAGCCGCCCGATTGCGTGAAGGTGGCGGTCGAGCCGTAGGTCGTGCCATCGCTTGAGACTTCAAAACCGGTCGGGGCCGTAGCCACCAAGTTCGCCGTCAGATTGCTACCCGAAACACTGAAAGACTGCGCCGTGGAGGCCGTGCCATACGTTGTAGTGAACGCAGTCGCCGTCGCTGCACCGCTGATAGTGGCTACTGGAACTGCAGGCACTCCCGAAGTCGTGGCCGCAGAAGAATAGTTGTAAGCTTTATCAAAGGTATAAATCCGATAATAGTAAGTTGTACCATTTGATAAACTGGAATCAGTAAAAGTTGTGGAAGTGCCGACATAAACAACTGTTTGCCCCGTAGCCACGCTGTTACCAGTGGCGTAAATACCATTAACGTTTGGCGCGGTGGTAGGATCAGACGTCCCACGCACAACCATGTAGCCACCGTTATCGACACCCCCGCTTGCAGCCGTCCAACTTACAGTGATTTGACCATTAGCAGGAGTTACAGAGGGCAATGTAGGCGCACTGGGAGCCGTATTATCCACTGCCGTATCAGCGTAAATGACAAAGTCGTCGACAAACATAGATCCGCCTGTTCCTAATGCTTTATTTAAAATGACTCCCGCAACGGTCGTAGCAGCGGTAGTAGTAGAAGGTGCATATGTAACCTTCTCCCAAGTCGATGTAGCGGTGACTGTGGTATAAGCGCCACTTGCTTGCTCACTTCCACCACGCAAATTCCCTGGCTGCTGCGTTTGCGTATTGGATGAGCTGGCCGAAAAGCGATAGTATTGTACGAAGAATTTAGTTGTTGTTGAAGCAATTGTAAAACACGGAGTCCAAATTCTGGCCAAAGATGTGCTAGTTCCACTTATTTTGAGGGACTTAGCACCACTCCGGACCGTCGTTGTCTCTAGAGCAATTGCGGACTGCGAACTAGTTGATCCAGCCGTAGTCCACTTCCCATTCCCTGCAGATGGGACTGCAGCAGAGAAAGTGGAATCAACTGTTGCAGAGCCTTCCAAACCTCCATCAAGCCCCAAAAAACTCTGCCCCCGCCCCGTCGCCGCGGAGAGCGCGAGCGCCATCACGGCGGCGGCCGCCAGGCCGAGCCGCGCGGTTGCGTGTTGCTTGTTGCGGGTAAAGCGTTGATTCATTTTTGTTCTCCTGCGCTCGTCTGGATGGTGGCCGCGTTATTTCCGATTTTCGAAATCCGCTTTCCGCTTTCCAAATTGGCCAACTCGCCACCCGCCACTCGCGACCCGCTACCCGCAGCGGCGGCGATCTGCAACGCTTCCTCCATCACTTCCGGAGAAATCACCTTTTCGTCCGCCGCGGAACGTTTCGACCACTCCGCCATCCCCACCGAGACGAACACCGCCAGCGCCAACATCCCCCACGTCGTCATCGACTCCCGTCGCAAGGAATGGTCCCGAAGGATGTGTTCAAACTGCGTGCCTCGCGCATGGTGCGAAATAAACACCACACCCATCAAAACTCCTAGTTACAAAAGTGTGACAATTAAAAATGTAACATTTTTATCCTATTTCTTAAACTTCTACTCATCAGCAACTTAAATATTTATAATTCCGTCTAATACCCTTTTTCACGCGTTTGTTTTAATATCCAACTTCGGTAGGGACGCCTCGCCGAGGCGTCCGTCACGGAAAGTTAACAATTCCCATTTTTAAGCCAACCGGACGGGTCGGCAACCCGTCCCTACCCGATTGCGCGAAGCCCTCTGCGCCTCGGGGGTGAAGACTACTTCCCGCCTTCCACCTCTCCCTTTCCACTAACGCCGAGCGATGGCAGCCGATCCTCCATCCACAGAAACTTCCTTCCCCTCCCCCGGGGCAGCCACCGCTCTCCCAAACCGATGGTCCCGATACAAAGTGATCGAAACATCCTTGTTCTCCCGGATGCAGGCCTTGATCGCCTCGGGGTCCTTCTCGCAAAAGAGCAAGGTCTTCCAGCTGGTGATGTGCTTCGGTTTATGGAAATCGCTTCCCGCGATAAAGGGCAGACGTTTCAGTCCCACCGGATTGAACAAATCGTCCCGGTTCCCGATCTCCCAGGCATCGATGTAGGGCTTATATTCCTCCTGCCGCTCCCAAAGGAAGAGCGTGTCCCGTCCCCACATCGAAGTC
>RFWS01000120.1 GCA_009921985.1 bacterium
CACGGCCAGTTTGTGGCCACCGATCTGGAGCCGGGCTTCGCCGCTGGCCGAGCAACCCGCCGCCCCAAGGGCCAGCACAAGGACGAGGAGCCCGGGTTTTTTCAATAGCGGGGCAGGGAGGGGTCGACTTCCTCTGCCCAAGCGTCAATTCCGCCCTTGAGGTTGAGAAGGTTCTTGTAGCCCTGTTGCTGAAGGAACAGGAGGGCCTTGGCACTCCGGATACCGGCCTTGCAGTGGAGGACGATCTCCTTGTCGGTGGGGATTTCCTGCCATCGTTTCGGCACGTCCCCCAGGGGGATCAATGTGGAGCCGGGGATCCGGGCAATCTGGAACTCGTGTGGCTCGCGAACATCGATCAGCACAAAAGGTTTTTTGGCATCGATTTTCTTTTTTAGATCCGTGCAGGTGATTTCCGGAACCTGGGGGGTTTCCTGGTGGGCCGGGCCTTCGCGGGCAGGGGCTCCGCAAAACTGCTCATAGTCGATCAGGCCGGTGATCGTTCTTTTCTTTCCGCACATCGGGCATTCGGGATTTTTCCGGAGCTTCATTTCGCGGAAGCGCATTTTGAGGGCGTCGAAAAGCAGAAGTCTTCCGATCAACACGTCCCCGATGCCGAGGATCAGTTTCACGGTTTCGATGGCCTGAAGGACGCCGATCACCCCGGGCAGGATGCCGAGCACACCACCTTCGGCGCAGGGCACGCTTCCCGGCGGAGGAGGCTCTGGGTAAAGGCAACGGTAACAGGGGCCCTGATCCGCCCAAAAAACGGTACACTGACCCTCAAAACGGAAGATGGAGCCGTACACGTTGGGTTTGCCCAGAAGGGCACAGGCATCGTTCACCAGGTAGCGGGTGGGGAAATTGTCCGTGCCGTCCACGATCACGTCGTAAGGGCGGAAGAGCTCCAAGGCGTTGTCGGAGCGGAGCGCCACCTCGTGGGTCTCCACCTCGATGTGGGGGTTGATCTCGAGGATGGTGCGCTTGGCGGATTCGACCTTGGGATGACCGATGGTGGTTTGGCGGTGGATGATCTGGCGTTGGAGGTTGGATTCGTCGACGCGGTCGAAGTCCACGATGCCAAGCCGGCCCACGCCGGCGGCCGCAAGATAGGCCAGAAGAGGGGAGCCAAGCCCCCCGGTTCCGATGGCGAGAACCCGGGCGGCTTTTAGTTTCCTCTGACCCTCCACCGTCACCTCCGGCATGATCAGATGTCGCGCGTAGCGGCGCATTTCCGGAGGGGCGAGGTGGAGCGCAGCGGCGGTTTCCTGAATACGGCTGATCAGAGACATTGTGAAATCATAACCAAAGGCGGGCGCTGGGTCGAGAAAGCGTGTGTCATGGCTTCGATGCCCGAATTCGTTAAAATCGATGCCAGGAAGGATCCGATGTTCCTATCGGACCGTGCGGAAGAATTCCAAAACGGGCGGTTGGGGACAATCGCGCCTATCAGGCTAATGGCTTTTGAAAAATTCGCCCTGGAGCTCGAGTTCGTCGGTGAATTTGGGCCGCTTTTCCACGTCATCCAGATACCGGAAGAACTCATCGGCCGTTTCAAAAAGGTGGCCTTTTTCAATGTAGGAGTCAGTGGTGAAGGGGCTGAAGCCGCCACGGGGAAAGATCATGTAACGGGCTTTCATATAGTCCCGCGCGTGCCCGAGCTCGTCCATCATGCCGGTCGAGAGGGGTGGGCGCTCGGGGTAGGGGTGAATGGCCACGACAGCGTGGACCTTGCCCACATACCAGTGCAGGTCGCGATGGACGGTGTAGGCATAGATGGATTCCCGGTCGCTGGTGGGAACCCCGTCAAACGTTTGTCCGATCTCGATCGACTGCGGATCCACGATGACGGCGTATTTGCGGAGTTGGTGGATGATCCGGTTGATCTCCTTGCGCTTTTCCGGCGTGCCATAGCTCATTGAGTAGCTGGCATAAATCACCCAAGGGTTCGGGTGGGTGACGAGTTTGTAGAGGGCTTCGGGCGGTTCACCGACGGCAATCACGTAGTGGGGGATGCCCATATAACGGGCCCAGTCCTCGGAGAGGCTGACCTCCTCGTTCATCCAGGAAAGGATCTCGTAAAGATTGTGGTTCCTGTCCTTGAGGGCCTTGAGGAAGGGGTCGGAGGCTTGGGGGTTTTCCAGCTTCTGTTTGATCGACCACTCCGCGTCGATCAGGGTGACGATCAGGTCAGGCTTGATAAAGTCGCGGATGATCCGCTGGTCCTTGAACTTGCGGTTGATCCGGTTCCATTCCACCGTGGCAGGGGCGCGGATGATGACATCCCGCTGGTTGTGCCGGAAAATTTCGTAGCCGATTTTCTCGTACTCCCGCTCCCGGGTGAGCTCAAAGACGTAGTCCGTGGTGCCGAGGAGCCGTTCGAGGGGTTTCTTCCCGGCCTTGGTGAAGTCATCAACGGTGTTGTAGACCTTGATTTCCCGGTGATTGCGGTGCCCGAGGGCGACGACCTTGCGGATGTATTCCGCATCGTCCATGCCTGCGACCATGCCGGTGACGAGCGTGCGCACAGAAGGACGATGCCAAAATTTATGGAAAAAGCGATCCCCTTGTCGGTAGGGGCTTTGGGCGGGAAGGCTTTAACCAAAAGTCTCTTTCCACCTGTCCTTTAAATCTTTCCACGAAAAAAGGTGGCTAGGGCCGGAATCGAACCGGCGACACGCGGATTTTCAGTCCGCTGCTCTACCAACTGAGCTACCTAGCCGTAAGAGCAGTTCGAAAGCCTAAAACAGCCCTGTGTTTCTGGAAAGCGCGGTTTGCGGGGACGAGCTCAGGTGGTTAAAGTCATCTCATGAATCAAGAAACCACGGTCCGTCCTGAACTTTATGTGAAAGTGTGCATGGCGTTGGTGGCTTTGAGTCTTGTGACCATTGCCATTTGCCAGGTGATTCTGGTGGTCCGCCCGCCCCAGCAACCGATCATGCGTCGCCCGGTGGTCCCGATGGAAAACCGGATGATGCAGCAAGGTATGCCGGCCATGCCCCCGGGCATGATGCCTCCCGGAGGTCCTCAGGGGCAGGGAATGCCGGAGGGGATGATGCGCCCGCCGCAGGGAGGCCCTCCCGGACAGGCTCCCGAGAAGCCGGCCAAAAAGTAACCCGTGGCGTTGCCCCCGCGGGGAGGCATCGCTAGAACTTTTCGATGGCTGGGAAATACAAGGTTTTTGTCACGGATGGGGTGTCACCCAGCGGGGTCGATGTGCTCAAAGCCTGTCCGCAGATCGAGGTGGTCGAAAGTCCGACGCTCAAGGAAAAGGATCTTTGCGAAAAGCTCAAGGGCTGTGATGCCTTGGTGGTTCGCAGCCAGACCCAGGTGAGCAAGGCAGTCCTCCAAGCCTGCCCCACGGTGCGGGCCGTGGGCCGGGCCGGGGTGGGGGTGGACAATGTGGACGTGGATGCCGCCACGGAGCGGGGGGTCATTGTCATGAACACTCCGGCGGGCAACACGGTGAGCACGGCCGAACAGGCTTTCACCCTTCTGCTGGGGCTGGCTCGT
>RFWS01000013.1 GCA_009921985.1 bacterium
GTGCGGCTGGAGGGAATCGAACCCTCGTCTCGATTCCAGACGTCCGCCAATGTCCACCAATGTTGCCTTACAACAACATAAACACCTAAAAATTTGGCGGACACGGGTGGCTTGTTGTAAGTCTGTTGTAAATGGCATCCCTAAGAAAATCCCCCAACTCCTCAAAATGGATCATGTGCTTCCGCTCCCCGGACGGAACCCAGCACCAGGTCTCTAGCAAATTCCCCGCCAAGCCTGCCTTCCGCAACCAGGCCATCCACCTTGCCCTAGAACTTGAGACTGCCGCTAAAACTAAAACCCCCGCCGCCATTCAAAACTTCTCCCAGCAACTCCAGGCTCAACAGCTTTCGCAAAAGGTCCTGGGCATTGTCGGCCAAACCACACCTGCCCCCCAACTGACCAAGCTTCAAGAGATGGTGGAGCGTTGGCTTGAGGGGAAACGAAACACCAAGTCGGAATCCACCTTCATCCGCTACCGGCAGGTCATCCGTGAATTTATCCAAACCATCGGGGTTGCCGCCCTACAACTGCCCGTCTCCCACATCCAGCCCCGCCATATCGAGGCCTTCATGGCTGACCTGATGGCCAAGGGGCAGAGCCCATCCAACCAACGGATCAAGGTCAAGGTCCTCCGCTCGTTTTTCAACCGAGCGAAGGCTCTTCACACAATCACCCACGACCCAACTTCCCCTATTGAGCTCCCCTCCGGGATAAAGAATACCCGTGAACCCTTCACTCCGGATGAGCTCAAGGCGCTACTCAACGTTTGCGATCCCAGTTGGAAGGCCTTGGTGCTTTTAGGGGCTCTCGCAGGTCTTCGACTCGGTGATGCCTCCTCCCTGACCTGGCAAAACGTGGATCCTGAAAAACGGGTCATCACCTACTTCCCCAAGAAGAAAAGGCACCTTCCAGGGGCCAAACGGATCGAAGTCCCCATCCACCATGACCTTCTTGAAGCAATTTTGAACCTCCCCGTTTCCTCCAATGCCCCCACCACGCCTCTTTTCCCTAAATGGTGCAATAAGACCCCGGCCGGAAGGAAAGGGCTTTCCATGAAGTTTAATGAACTGGTTGCCAAGGCAGGGATTGATTCCCTTGCCCTAAAGAAAAAAGGACAGCGCACTTTTCAGGCAAAGACCTTTCACTCCCTGCGACACACTTTCGTCACCCTGATGGCCGAGAATAATGTCAGCCAGGAACTTCGAAGGGAGTTGGCTGGGCACGATTCGGATGTTCATCGGATTTACACCCATCATTCCGTCGGCACATACCGCAAGGCAATCGACGCGATACCTTCGTTAGCCGACTAATTTTCCCATGAATGACCATCAGCTAAACCTTGTCGCACAAAAGGTTCAAAAGAATTGGCGGGAATGGGATTTCAGAAAGATTGAGCCGGAAGAGCGCCCCATGGCGGTGGCCTGGGAGTATGCTCGCGAATTAAAAAATGACTTTATGCTTTGCCTAAAAAAGCCAACCCGAGGCAAGCCCGATAGATTTTTTTCCCCCTGTCTTCATCCACTCTACCTGGACTTCGTTCGTTCCCCATATTGGCCTCAAAAGCCCTATCAGTCCTTAAGTCCTGCCCAACAAAGGGAGGCCTTTCCGCGAGCCCCTTGGAAAGGCAAGGCCCGCGTGACCCCGAAAAACGCGGCCCTCATCGAGGACATCACAGATCTTTGCGACACACAGATCCCAACGGGTGAGGAAATACGCCGCCGTTTATTTCCCGATAGGGTTTATGACCCTTGTCGACATCTTCTCGTGGTGGATTTGGGGGCAAACTCTAGTTTCACAATTCAGGCGTTTAAAAATTACCTAGCTAAAAAAGACCTTCTCCTTGGCCCCGGCCGTACTGCTTACGAGCGTGACCTCAGCGCTTTGGGGGCCCTGCGACTCGACAGATATTTTAAAGGCAGGAATTACACAGATTTTTTAAATGAAAAGGATCCTACGCTGAAATCGCCGGTTATCTCAGCTGGCAATCGCTGGAGGTACATTCGCCGAGCGAAAGTAAGACTTGGATTAGTAAAAGGTAACCTCAAAGACCCGAAGCCGTTTTTTGAGTTCTTCAGGCATGTTGGCTCTTTCGAGATGGAAGAATAAGCAGGCTCGTTTTCTTTTCTGTCTTTGCATTCTAAGTCCGCATTAGCCGGATCATAAGTTTTTTTCTGCCGCACCTTTGAAGCGAGGGCAGGCACGCTTCCTAAGCCCCGTCCATTTTTATCCCGTACGGAACTACCACCTGCTTTTAGAACCTTTCCGGTTTTTTTTATTTTTTGGTACAGGTCCCCGTAGAACTTATGAACGTCAAAGAAGCAGATCAGCTATCAGCGAACGCCAACGGCATAAAATTTATGCGCGTGAAGGAGGTTGAGCGCGTTTACGGGCTCAAAAGAAGCTTTCTTTACGACCTTGTGAAACAGAACCGCATTTCATCTATTGCGATGAAGGGGCGGAACAAAATCCGAGGTATTCGCCTTTTTAGGCCCGAGGAATTGGAACGAATTATTGCTGAAAGCACTACCCCGCCAAAAGAATGATGACCTCAGAACATATCGCAGAACTTAAAAGGCGGCTGCCCTTGCCAAGGTATTTCATGGCAATGGGTTATGAACCTAAATCCAAAGGAAAATACTTCCTTATGCATTGCCCGTTCAGCATCGAATACGGCCGGCCGCGTTTTCGCATTTACCTCGAATCCTTTGAATGCCGGGGATGTGGGAAGCGCGGTGACCTGCTTGACGCCCATCAGGAACTTGAGGGCATGCGACGAGAGCAGGCTTATGAGGATCTTTGCAGCATGGCGGGCTTCAACAACAGCCGATCGACGGCGCTCATCCCTGGCGCCCCGGTCGACATAACAACCCTCAGGGAAATAAGGAGATCGAGATGAAACAGTACAAGTTCGGAAAAAACCAAAGACCAAAATACTACCTCCCACCGGGGAACTACCGTGTCCGCATCAAGGATGCGAGGTCAGCGATTTCCCCCAGCGGGAACGAAATGATCCGGTTGGAGCTGGTGGAACCTGAGCTAGGAGTACAGCTCCGGGACCAATTAGTACTGACAGACAATTGTTTTTGGAAGGTCGACGAGTTCTGCCGTTGCTTTGACCTTGGCTTTGAGGAGGGAGACTCCCCCACGTTCGACCAGGAGTTTGTAGACTCTCTGCCTGGATTGACCGGTACGGTTCGGATTAAGGACGAGCAATTCAATGGAAGCACGGTCTCAAAAATTAAGGCCTACCTTCCTGCAGAAGAATCTGAGCTGGTCAGAGATGAAGAGTAAAACCTCAGGTTATATCTTTGGGGCACAGCGCCCCCTGCCTAGCTATTTGCAGAATCTAATAGCTGCCGCCCCCCGCAGGGGGGGCGGCCTTCATCAATGGTTATTCCGCACTGCCCTACACCTTCAACGTTTTCGAAGCGAAAAGGACACTTTGGCTATCCTGGGCGAAAAAACGGCTGGTCAGGTTATCAAGCCCGGCGAGCTGGAGGATGCCATCGCCAACTCCCGACGCTTGGCTTTAGGGGGCAACAAAGCGCAGCGCCCCCTTCACGAAAAGAAATGGCCGGGAATCAATGAAGAACAACGCCAAGCCGTCATCCAGCGCGAAGGGGGGTTGATTGATCTTTTGGAAAAATCACCGATACGGTGTGAGGAAGCGGGGCCGACAGCAGAGGAGATCATCGATCGCCTGATGCCCAAGGAATGTCTGTTATGCGCCGGTAGGGGGCAGCAGGGGGCGGTCACTAAGTCGCGGGAGGAATGGCGGGGATCTTTGGCTCGTCAGGAGTTTATTGTCCCCTCGCCTATGATCGCAGTTCAAGGGCTGACAAAAACTGGGACGCTTGGTTTCCGCACCTTAAACAATGTGGGTCAAAGAAGGTTTTTGGTTATCGACCAGGATTCAGGTGCTTTGGATGAACAAGCAGCTATCCTAAGCCATCTTTCCCGCATCGCGCCTCTAGCTTTATTGGTATCAACCGGGGGGCGCGGAACCCATGCCTGGTTTTATTGTTCTGGCAAAGCTGACTCCCAGCTTTGGTTTTTTATGCGAATGGCAGTTCTTCTTGGGGCCTGTCGTTCTACCTGGAGCAGAATCCAGCTTGTCAGAATGCCCGGAGGGATAAGAGATAATGGAACGCTGCAAAGAACTCTTCTTTTTAATCCGGGGGTAGTGCGATGAACGACTCCAACGAATTGGCAACAGACTGGAAAATTCCTTCTTTTGAGGGCTTTTCTGAAATCCAGGAGATCGATCCTCCAGTTTTTCCTGCCCACGTGCTTCCTCAGCAACTATCGGCCTTTTGCGGGGAGTTGGCACGTGTAGCTCAGGCTCCAATAGAATTTTCTGCAAGTGCCTGCCTTGCAACCTTGTCGGCCTGCTTAGGAAAAGGAATTATTATCCCCAACGCTTTTAGGGGTGATTCAAATAAACCCACCCTTCAAATTATACTTGCGGGAGAGAGTGGTTCAGGGAAAAGCGGCGTTAATAAACCGATAATAGCTCCGTTTAATAGGTGGATCGAAAAACAAAGGAAGAGTTTTGTCGAAATTAACCTACCCAACTACAAGGCGCGCGCTGCGATTCTTGAAGGTGAAATAGCGCAGAAGACAAGAAACGCAGTCCGTACGGCAAACTCGGCCGAGCGGGATATCTGTCAGGCGGAGGCGGCAAACAAACAAGCCGAGCTAGATGCAATTAATAGGCTGGGGACTTTCCCAAGCTATCTGCTGGAGGACTGTACCCTTGAGGCGATGGCGGTCTACCTCGGTAAAAATGCCCAGACAGGCCAAGAGACGGTCTTTGCCGTTTCGGATGATGCCCGACAAGCCCTCTCCACACTCATGGGTAAATACACAAATGGGGAGGTCTCAGATAACTTGTTTGTGAAGGGTTTTAGTTGGAGCCCCCACTCCCAGCATCGCCGAAAGGAAGGCGGCTCCGTAGAGCTTTTGGAGCCCTGTGTGAATGTTCTTTTTATGATTCAACCGGATCTGTTGGACCGGATTATCAGCCAGCCCGATCTTATGCACTCTGGGTTTCTTCAGAGGGTTATTCTGGACGAGGTCAGCTGGCCTGTGACGGACTATTGTGACCCGGGAGCTTATTGCGGAGCCGTTCTTGATGGCTGGGAATCTCTCGTCACAGGGCTTCTAGATTTTTATCGGACCGCAAAAACCCCGTATCAAGCCTCTTGCAGCAAAGAGGCCAAGGACGCGCTTATTGCTTACTACAACCGGCTAAATGCCCGGATCAACAACCCTGGTGATCTGGGCGATATTCAAAGCGTTGCCCGAAGATGGGCTGAATGGGCCTGGAGACTGGCCTTAAACTTCCACTGCATAATTTACAGGGAAAAAGCCATTGAAATCCCCCTTGATGTACAGACTGCCCAGAACGGGATAGTTTTGAGTGAGTACTATGCACAGCGAAAGCTGTTTGCGCTCAATTGCACGAGGGATAACCGCAAACAAGAGGTTCGCTCACGAATTTTGGATTTAGCCCAAGATAAGGAGTTTGTTTTAGCCGCAGACGTCCAAAGAAAGCGTTTGGCCAGAACAGCTGCCGAAGCTCGGCTGCCTCTGGATCAACTGGCCGCCGCCGGGCATTTAAAACGGTTGGAGGTCAGGCTTCCTAAAGGAGGCCCCCCCAGTTACAGATATTATTTGCCCGAGAAATACCCGATTGCCCCTGCTACAAATGCTATAAATGAAATAAATGCTGAAATTCCTCAGCCTTTTTAATTCATTTGTCACATTTATAGCATTTATCGCGCGGCTAAACCTATTTTCTGATTTTTTGGCCGACTTTGCCCGCGGCTTTAATGACCTTTTTGGATATCAGCGCCATTAACGAATGTTTTCTAAACCTGGTGAAAACCTCCTGAAAACCTCCCCGCAACCTTCGAAAACCCCACCCAAAAATGATTTTTGGGGCATTTTCGGCCTGTTTTTGGGGTATTTAATTCAAATTCCCGGTCGAGTTCCCGGTGTATCCCCGGTCAACCTCCCGGTAAATTCCCGGTGTATTCCCGGTCGAAACCGACCTCCCAATGGATCCATTTCCTAGGAAACCCCTTATATTAAGCTTCAAACACGGGTTTTTGCGCCCTGTTTCGGCATTTTGAAGGCGAAAATAAATATCCAGCCATTAAAAATGATTTTCTAAATGTTCCCAGCATCTTTTCCGGTGTTTCGCCGGCGATCTGACGGCGATACGGCCGGTCAGAATCAGCCTCCCTTCGCCCTATCACCCTCGGCTGGTCCAAAGATTCCTCCATGCCACGATCTGTCATATCAAGTCTGAATCCCTAGCACCCCAAAACCATCGGTCGAAATCAATCCATCCATCTGCTGCACCCGTTTTAATCTTCCCCGTTTCACCTTGAACCTGCCGGAGCAAACCCTAAGATTAAAATGATGAGATGGGTCATGCATATCTGCTTGAGCTTGATGTTGACAGGCTTCGGGTTCACCTCCGCAGCCGAGTCCTATGGTCTGATGGAGTGCACCCATCATCCCCTAAGTTGCTGCCCATCGGACAATTCGGCCGGCTCTGACGCTCCCATCAAACACCTGGACTGTAGCTGCACCTCCCATTCAGGTATCCTCATCTCGCTCTCTCTCTCCTTCTCCGGCTCCCGCCGCACCGCCGAGACTCTCTCTTTACAAGAAATCTCATGGCCCCGGTTGGGTCTCTCCCCTCATCTCGAGCCTCCCCGCCTGATCTAGCCGTCCGGAGCTGCCCCGGATTCCGCTAGCGGCAGCGATTTCGGCCTGGCGCCGAATTTCACCCGTCCCCTCCCACCCTCCCTCGGCTTCCTCAAGCCAAGGGATCCAACGGAGACGATTCGTGCTCCATCTGGTTTCCCATCCTGAATCAAGCGATGCCGGCCGAAAACCCATCGGACCGGCTACTCTCCTTTTTTGCCTTCTCTTTCTGCCTGGCACGGGATTTTCCTCCACCGGGGCGACCCCCGAATTCTCCGTGCCCGCCTCCTACCCGCTTTCGACCGAAGAGCTCGTCGCCGAGGCACTGGCCAACAATCTTGAACTGCGCTCCTACGAGGCCGAGTTGGCCGCCGCCCGCGGGGAGCGACGTCAGGCAGGGATGTGGAAAAATCCGGAGCTGGAGGGAACCTACGCCTATCGCCGGGTTTCCGATCCGCAGGAAATCCTCGTGGGCGAGGGAGTCAGCCGCGGCCTCGCCATCGTCCAGACGTTTGAATTTCCCGGAAAGGGGTCGCTGCGAAAGGCCATGGCGGACCAGAACATCCGCCTCGCCGAGCTGGGAGTGCAACAGTTCCGCCAGGCCTTGGCGGGCCAAATCCGCAGCCTGAGCATCCAGTGGGTCCTCCTCAGCGAAAACGCTCAGGCCACGGCGGAGCTGAGTGAACGTAGCCAGGCCCTGCTTCATCTTTTGGAAGCCCGGCCCATCGCCGGCCCGGTCAAACTTCTGGAATTCCGCGCGATCCAGGGAAGCCTCACGGAACTGCACTTCACCGCCCGTGATCTCCGGCAGCGGCAGGAGGAGATCCGGATCCAGCTCAACAGCTTGCTGGGACGCCCGCCGCAACAGGAGTTCAGCATGCGCGAGGAAATCGGCACGCCCGCCTTCCCCATCGGCGACATTCCCGCCTTCATGGCCACCGGCGAAGGCAACAACCTCCAATTGCGGATGCGCAATCTTGAGGTGGAACGAGCCGCCAAGGCCCTCAACGCCGCAGAATTGGAAATGGCGCCCGATTTTAAAGTGGGCCCCTACTTCAGTCAGGAGACCGCAGGGGAAGAGGCCATCAACGTCGGCGGAGTCTTGGCGATGACCCTCCCGCTGTGGGACTGGAACCAGGGAGGAATCGACACAGCCCGGGCCCGCCAGGAAAAGGCCCATTGGCTCAAACAGGACGCCGCCCGCCAGGTTCGGATGACCATCTACCAGAGAATTCGTGCCTACACCCTCGCCCGCGAACATCTCGAGGCCACGCCCAAACGCGACATCATACTGCTCGACCAGTCGGCCGGTTTGGCCGACCGGCAGTACCGCACCGGTGGGGCAGGCATCCAACTTCTCCTCGAGGTCCAACGCCAATACCTCGCCGCCCTTCGCACCCGGAACGAAAGTTTGCTGGAGGCTTGGCAAAGTTGGCTCGACCTCGACCTGCTTACCGCCGGGGCCTGCCTGCCGGTCCGGCAGGCTCAACCCTCACTCCCGGCAAAATCAACCGTCCCATGAAACCACCCGCCCACCCTTTCCTTGGGCTAAGGGCAGCCTGCTTGCCAATCCTGGCGGCAGGTTTTCTCACGGGCTGCCGCCCGACATCCGAACCGGTTTTCCCCTCCCCCAGCCAAGCCCCTCAGGCGGTTTCCGAAAAAGAAGCTCCGCCGCAGGACAACTGCACGGATCAGGCCTGTGTCTCCGGCACTACTCCCAGGGAATCCGGGAACTCAAAAGTGCCCCCCACAACCCACTCATCCCATCCCGCACCAACTTTAAAAGAAGAGTGCGGCCTTGCTCTGACCCCCGATCAAACCGCCGCCCTTGCACCGGGGATGGCTCGGGCCGAAATCAGGGAATGGACTCCTCGATTGGAAATCAGTGCCCAGATCTACCGGGGCGCGGGAGAGCCGGACCTCCGCCACAGCCGGGAACGCCACGGCTTCGCCTACGCCACCGCCATCCTTCCGGTCGAAACCACCGATACGTTGGCGCCCGCAACGACGGCAGAATTTCAACATGCCTCCACGGAGGGCAGCCCCCTGCCGGGACAACTTTTCCAAAAGGAGGATCCGGCCTCCGGATGGCACCGTGGCGAGCGCGAGGTCTTGTGGGAGATTCAAGACGCGAAAGAGACATTCCGCGTCGGGGACATGGTCCGGGGACGGGTGATGCTGCCCTCACCACTCCGCAAACTTTTGGTCGTACCAGCCGAAAGCGTTTTACTCACGGCCACCGGCCCCATCGTCTACCTCCGGCAGGGAGACACATGGCTGCGCCGGACCATCCAAACCGGATCTACTGAGGGCGGCTGGACGGAGGTTCAGGCCGGCCTGCAGCCGGGCGACGAGGTGGCGGCACGATCCGTGGATGCCCTCTACTTGCTGCAACGAAAACAGGAGGGCGGAACCAGCGATAGCTGCCACTAAAATGAATTGGCTCCTTTCCCAGACTCTCAACCATCCCCGCACCGTCCTGGTTGGTCTGGCCGCGATGGCGGCCGTGGGACTGTTCGCTTTCACCCGGCTACCCATCGAGGCTGTGCCCGATATTTCCCCCCACCAGATCCAGGTCAACAGCCTCGTCAAGGGCCTGGCCGCCGAGGAGGTCGAAAAACAGGTCACCTTTCCCTTGGAAACCGAACTGGCCGGGGTTTCCGGACTGGAGGAAATCCGCTCCCTCTCCAAATTCGGTCTCTCCCAGGTGACGCTGATTTTTCAGGACCAGACCGACCTCTATCGCGCCAGACAAATGGTGTCCGAAAAAATTCAGTCAGCCCTTCCCTCCCTTCCGGAAGGGGTGGCCCCCCGCCTCGCCCCCATGGTCACGGGAATGGGGGAAATCCTGATTTACGCGGTAGAGGTCCAGCCCGAAACCGCGGGTCCCGACACCCCCGCCGACCGGGACGAGCGGTTGATGGAGTGCAAACGGATCCAGGATCTCCTCATCAAGCCCCGCCTGCGCACCGTCCCGGGTGTGGCCGAAATCAACACGATCGGCGGCCAGGAGCGCCAGTTGCTCATCCAGCCGTCGGCACGCAAGATGGCCGGCGCCGGTGTCTCCTTCCGCGAAATCCGCGATCTCGTGGCCGAAAATGTCGAAAATGCCGGCGGGGGGGTCCTCTCCATCGGCGGGGAACAGGTCAATGTCCGGGCCAACACTCGCGTGCAGAACACTGAGGACCTCGCGGCCCTGGCCGTGAAAATGGGGCCGGGCGCCTCCGCCTTGCGCCTGTCTGAGATCGCCGAAATCCGCAGCGGCCCGGGCGTGCGCGTGGGCGCAGCCACCTACCGCGGGGAGGAGGCCCTGCTGGGCACCGTCATGATGCTGGCCGGAGAAAATTCGCGGGTCGTCGCACGGCAGGTGGAGGAGAAAATCCGGGAAATCACCCCCACCCTGCCTCCGGGGGTAAAAATCCACATCCTGCTGAACCGGGCGGACCTCGTGGATCGCACGATTTCCACCGTGCGGCTCAACCTGACGGAAGGCGCCCTCATCGTGGTCGTGGTCCTCCTTTTGCTCATTGGCAACCTTCGCACCGCACTCATCGTCTCCCTCGCAATCCCCCTCTCTTTTCTTCTGGCGGTCACAGGCATGGTGCCCTGCCGGATTTCGGGCAACCTGATGAGCCTGGGCGCCGTTGATTTCGGGCTGATCGTGGACGGTTCCGTGGTCATGGTGGAAAACATCTTCCGCCGCCTCCGCGAGAGAATGGCCGCATCCCGCACCCCCCTCTCCAACCAGGATCGGGGACAGGTCATTCTCACCGCCGCCCGGGAGGTGGCTGCCCCGATGTGCTTCGGGGTCATGATCGTGACGATCGTCTATGTCCCCATTCTCGCCTTGGGCGGGATCGAGGGGAAAATGTTCCGCCCCATGGCTTGGACGGTGATGTTCGCCCTGCTGGGTTCCCTGGCGGTCGCCCTCGTCGGCATGCCGGTCCTATGCCGCCTCGCCCTGCCGGCCGTGTTTCAGGATCACGAGCCCGTCTGGCTTCGCTCCATCCAGTCGGTTCATCGGCGCCTGTACACCTCCGCCATGCGGCGGCCCCGCCCCTATCTGCTCGGGACCGCCGGGCTGTTCGCCGCCTCCCTTCTCATCCTGGCCTGGATGAACAAGGAGTTTCTGCCACGGCTGGATGAGGGAACTGTTGCCATCCACATGATCCGGGCCCCGAGCGTTTCCCTCGACCAGGCCCTCGCGATGCAAAAGAAATCGGACCGTGCGGTCCTATCCTCGATGCCGGAGGTGGCGACCGTCTTTTCCAAGATCGGCACCGACGAGGCCGCCACCGATCCCATGGGCGTTCACTTCGCCGATGCGTTTCTTATCCTCCATCCCAAGACCCTGGGCTCCCCGTCCCGTGGCCCGGACCAGGTGGGCCAGCGGCTCAGCCGCATTTTGGATCCAGTGGTCCCCGCACAATCCTACCTCTTTTCCCAGCCGATCGAAATGAGGTTCAATGAAATCCTTGAGGGAACACGGGCGGACATCGCTGTGAAAGTGTTCGGGGACGACTTCAGCGATCTGGAGGATGTGGGGAAGAAAGCCCGCGAGCTTCTCGAAACCATTCCCGGCACCCGGGAAGTCGAGTTCGACACCCTGGTCAAGGCACCCGTCCTCGAGATCCGGCCCGATCGGGATGCCATGCTGGCGTATCACGTGCACGCCCGGGAAATCAACGAGGTCATCTCCACCGCCTTGGCGGGGAGCGAGGTGGGTTTCGTGGTTCGGGGCAACCAGCGCATTCCCGTGGCGGTTCGTCTTCCGGAATCCGTCCGCAATAATCTGGAGGAGATCTGCAAACTGCCCGTACCCACCGAAGACGGCGGTCTGGTCCCGCTGGAAACCGTGGCCCGCCTCTCCGTGGGCGACCAGGTCAACGCCATCTCCAGGGAAAGCGGTCAACGCCGCGTTGCCCTGATGGTCAGCCTGAAAGGCGGCGGAACCAGCGACTGGGTCGCCGCCGCGCAAAAGAGGCTCTCCGGCTTGGCGCTGCCCAAGGGGGTTCGCATCGAGATGGGGGGACAGTTCAGGCACTACCAGGAGGCGACCCAGCGTCTCCGGGTCGTTATCCCCCTCACCTTGCTGCTGGTTCTCGGGTTGCTGGTGGCGGCCTTGAAAAATCTGCGGCACGCGCTCCTTGTGCTCCTGTGTGTTCCCACGGCGATCACCGGCGGGATTCTCGCCATTGCCCTGCGGGGCATGCCCCTGACCATCTCGGCGGTGGTGGGATGTTTGGCCCTTTCCGGAATTGCCGTCCTGAACGGGGTGATGCTGATCACCTACATCCAGCAGTTGCGCCGACAGGGAAAACCCCTCGAGCAGGCCGTTCGCGAGGGAACCTTCACGCGGCTACGCCCGAAAATCATGACCGCCGCCGTGGCCGCCGCCGGTTTTCTTCCCATGGCGATCTCCACCGGGGCCGGCGCGGAAGTGCAGCGACCGCTCGCCACCGTGGTCATCGGGGGAATCCTTACCTCCACTTTTCTCACGCTGGTTATCCTGCCCGTGCTCTTTCTCTGGCTGGAAAAGGCCAGCCCTGACCAATTCGCCTCAAACGCCGACCCCACGCGAACCTGAACCATCCCATCCACCTCACCCTACGGTCGCACCTGTCGGCTACTAACGGGCTTCGATTTTCAAAATTTTGCATCGGGTTTACGCGGGGGGTCATATGTACGCGCTGGCGATTTGGGGGTCTCACCATCCCGGTGTGGTGGTCACCATTGAAAACAAACGACACCTCTGAACAGCACTGACAAAATTAAATTCTTGTCTAGGAATTATCCTAATTTTTATTTATATATTGTTGATTTACAATAAAATGCGGCTGGAGGGAATCGAACCCTCGTCCGATTCCGCATTTTAACTCATTGCAAATCAACGGCAGAAAGTCCGATCCTGTGCATTCTCTCCAAAGACAGGTTGTAGGTTTGTTGTAAGAGTTTTATTTCTCCTCCGGCTTTCCCTGCCCCTTGCTACCAGCTTGGTTGAGGTTAGATTCAAAATATGAAAAGGCTGGTTGTTCTACTAACCGCCTTCTACGTCGTAGGGGCTTCCCTCCCGTCGATAGCCGGGCCTGCCGATGATTGCTGTTGCGAATTCCCCTGTGCCGCCACGGTTTCCTGTCCCCCCTCCTCTCCGTGTCGCGCCCCCAGTCAAACCTCCATTCCCTCCGCGCCCCGGGATTCCGACCGCGCCACGAATCCTCGAATCGCGACTGCCCGACAGGACTCCTCGGGTTCCAGAATTCCGATGGCGAACAAACCTTCTCATTCTCTCCGGCATGCCCCGCTCCTGGTCTCCTCGGACCCCGCCCGCGGATCTTCTCCGCCACCTCCCTCGCTCCCTTGGATCTGTACCTGGCGAATCTGATTTTCTCCTGAAGCCACCGCCGCGCCCGTTCGGGAGCGGTTCTGTTGTCACTTCAACCAAGGAGAAATTCATGATGACGTTCGAAAAATGCAGAGTTCACGGGTCGTTCCGGATTGTCGCCATCGGAATGGCCGGGCTTCTCATGTTGGCCCCGGCAGGTTGCCGCAAAGCCCATGACCATGCCGCAGATGCTGCGGAAAAAGTGGAGCAGGTCTGGACCTGCCCCATGCACCCCTCCATCCGTTCCCCCCAGCCGGGTAAGTGCCCGATCTGCGGGATGGATCTGATCCTGGCGGAGCCTGCACCTCCGACTGCGACCCCCAAAAAACAGCAGGAATCAAAGACGGAAGTCTGGACCTGCCCGATGCACCCCTCGGTCCGCTCCCCCAAGCCGGGCTCCTGCCCGATTTGCGGAATGGACCTGGTGCCGGCGGATCCGGCCAAGCCCGATACCAAGACCGCGGAAGGTCTCGAGCCGATGCAGGAGATGAAGCAGATCTTCATTCCGCCCGCCCGGCAACAGGCCTTCGGCGTGACCTACGGCGAGGCTAAGGTTCAACCCCTGACGCGGAGCATCAATGCGCCGCTTCGCCTGGAACCCGACCCCGCCGGACTGACGGAGGTCAGCATCAAGGCCGGAGGAGGCTTCATCGTCTCCATGGACGTCGGCTTCCCCGGCCAGGAGGTCAAAAAGGGTGACCGGCTGCTCACCGTGCTCAGCGAGGGATGGATCGAAGCCCAACAGGACTACATCCAGGCTTTCCGGGAATCCCGGCGGGCCGCCCTGGAAAATAAAACGGCCAACCTCAACGCCGTCCAGGCCATGCTGAAGCGGACCCGGCAGCGGATCCGTCTCTGGGACCTGAACGAGGACCAGATCCGGGATCTGGAAAAAATCGCCACGGAATCCACCGAGTGGGACGTCAACCTAGCCCGCAAAATCCGTAACAACCTCGAACTCCGCTCCCCCCTCGACGGCTACGTCCTGGAAAAGAATGCCGTCGTGGGTATGCGCTTTGAATCCGGGCAACGGCTTCTGCTGTTGGCCCCCCGACGGCCTTTGTGGGGCACCGCCGCCCTCTCCCCCGAGGATGCGGCCCGCATCCGCCCAGGAGATCTGTTGAAGGTCGCCATCGATACCCTGCCGGGGGTCGATTTCCAGTTTCCCGTGGACCATATCGATCCCGCCACGGATCCGGAAACCCGCCGCGTCAACGTTCACCTCCGCATCGAAAACCCGCTGCCCCAGCTTCGCCCGGGCCAAACCGGGGCGGCCTCCACGGAATTGCCGGCGGTCTCGGTGCTCAGCGTGCCCGCCTCGGCCCTACTCCCGCTGGGCCGGGATCACGTCGTGTTTGTGGACCGGGGCAACGGCCACCTGGAACCGCGCCGGGTTCGCACAGGGGAACGGTTTGGCGACCGGGTCGAAATCCGGGAAGGCCTGAAGGAGGGGGAGCGGGTGGCCACTTCCGCCAACTTTCTCCTCGATTCCGAGGCCCGTTTGAAGGGGGCCCAGCCCGCCGAAAAGGAGACGAACCGGTGAGCCCGGAAGGAAATCATCCGGATTTTGTCGCCAAGGTCATTCAGGCCAGCGGCCGAAACCCCGCCCTCGTCCTTCTGGTCACCGCCTTGGTGGCAGCCGCCGGCTGGGTGGCCATGCGGTCCGTTCCCCTCGACGCCCTGCCGGACCTTTCCGACACGCAGGTGATCGTGGTCACGGAATGGCCCGGGTGGTCCGCCGATCTGGTGGAGGACCAGGTCACCTTTCCCCTTGAATCGAGGCTCCTCGGTGCCGCCAAGGTCAAGGCGGTCCGCGGGGAATCCGTGTACGGCCGCTCTTTTCTCTACGTCATTTTTCAGGAAGGCACGGATCTTTACTGGGCCCGTACCCGGGTCAGTGAACTGCTCGCCGGGGCGCGCTCCGTCCTCCCGGCCGGGGCGGAACCGAAAATCGGCCCGGATGCCAACGGCCTGGGCTGGGTTTTCCAATATGCGTTGATCGACGAGACCAACCGGCAGGACCTTGGGCGCCTTCGTGCCTTGCAGGATTGGGTTCTCCGCCCCGCCCTCGCCGCCATACCCGGCGTTTCCGAGATCGCCCCGGTGGGCGGTTTTGTCCGTGAAATTCAGATTCTCCTGAATCCCGAGCGCCTTTCCGCTTCTGGCGTCACGATTACCGAGATCGCCGAGGCCGTCCAGAAATCCAACCGGGACGCGAGCGGACGCTCCCTGGAAATCAACTCCTCCGAAGTGGTGGTTCGCGGACGTGGCCGGCTCACGTCCATCGAGGATCTCCGTCAACTCACCCTGCGCACCCGCAACATGGGAAGCCCGCTGCTTTTGGGGGATGTGGCCACCCTCGTCGAGGGAGGTGGCCCCCGCATCGGGGTGGGTGAGCTCGACGGCCGCGGGGAAACCGTGGGCGGCATCGTCATCATGCGGGACCGGGAAAATGCCCTGCGGGTGATCGACGGCGTCAAACAGAAGCTCGAGCAGCTCCAGACGGCTCTTCCGGAAGGCGTGAAAGTGGTCCCCGTGTATGACCGCAGCGATCTGATCGGCCGCGCCATCACCAACCTGAAGCAAAAACTGCTCGAGGAAGGCCTGGTGGTGGCGGTGGTGTGTCTGCTCTTTTTGGGCCACGTGCGGAGCTCTCTCGTCGCCATCGTCACATTGCCTCTGGCGCTGCTCCTCTCCTTTCTTCCATTTTCCGTGTTTGGCCTCTCCGCCAACATCATGAGCCTGGGCGGAATGGCCATTGCCATCGGAGCCATGGTGGACGCCGCCATCGTGCTGGTGGAAAACGCCCACAAACGACTGGAAGAGGAAGAGGGTGATCTCTCCTTTGCTCGGCGCCGTGAGGTCATTCTTCAGGCCGCGGCCGCGGTGGGCCGTCCCATCTTTTTCTCCCTCCTGGTGATTACGGTTTCCTTTCTCCCGGTCTTTGCCCTGACCGGACAGGAGGGGCGCCTTTTTCGCCCCCTCGCCTGCACCAAGACCTTTGCCATGGCCTTTGCCGCCCTGCTTTCCATCACCTTGGTGCCGGTTCTGCTCCCCTTCTGCCTCACCGGAAAGTTGAAACCGGAAACCGCCAACCCGCTCAACCGGCTTCTTGCGCGCCTCTACCGGGCTCCGCTGGACCTCGTGCTTCATCACCGGAAAACCTCACTTGCCATAGCGGTGGCCCTGCTCGTCTCCTCGGTTTTCCCGTTGGTCCGGATGGGAACCGAGTTCATGCCTCCCCTGAACGAGGGAGACATCCTTTACATGCCCACCGCGGCCCCCGGCCTTTCCCTGCCGGAGGCTTCCCGGCTTCTCACCGTGCAGGGCCGGGCCATCCGGGAAACACCGGAAGTAATCAGCGTGTTCGGGAAGGCCGGCGCCGCCGAAACCGCCACCGATCCGGCCCCCACTTCCATGTTTGAGAGTGTCATCCGCCTCAAGCCGCGTTCCGAGTGGCGTCCCGGCCTGACTTGGGAGGCCCTGCTGGCGGAATTGGATCAGGCCACCCAGACGCCGGGCATGGCCAACGTGTTCTGGATGCCGATCCAGACCCGGACCCAGATGTTGGCCACCGGTTTCCGTTCCAACCTGGGAATCAAACTCTACGGTCCGGATTCCCGCACCCTCGACCGCGTGGGCGCGGAAATCGAGAAGGCGTTGACGAACTTTCCGGAAACGCGCTCGGTTTTTGCCGAACGCTTCACCGGTGGCCGGTATCTCGACGTGGAATTCGACCGCAGCAAACTCGCCCGTCTGGGCCTTTCGGTGGAGGACGCCGCCACGGCACTGGAGTCGGCGGTGGCCGGACAAACCCTGACGGAATTGATCGAGGGTCGCTCCCGCTTTCCGGTCACTCTCCGCTATGCACGGGATTTCCGTCAGGATCCGGAGGCCCTGGCGATGGTGTGGGTGGATCTGCCCGGAGGCGGTCGCACCTCCCTGGAACAGGTTGCGCGTCTTGTCACCAAGGACGGCCCTTCCTCCATCCGCAGCGAGAACGGGCAACTCGTGAGTTACATCACCGTGGACAGCACCGCCGGGGACCTGGGCGGCTACGTGGGGGCGGCGACAAAATATCTACGAGAAAAGGTGGTTTTCCCGGCCGGGACCTGGCTGGAGTGGGGCGGCACCTTCGAATCCATCCGGCGTGCCCAGCAAACCTTCGCCTTGGCCATTCCGGCCACGCTCGCCCTGATTGCCGTGCTTTTGCTCCTCAACACCCGGTCCCTGGCCCGCACCGTATTGGTCATGCTGGCCGTCCCCTTCTCGCTGGTGGGGGCACTTTGGTTTCCGTGGATGCTCGGACACCATTTCAGCGTGGCCTCCGCCGTTGGACTGATTGCCTTGGCCGGGCTGGATGCGGAGACCGGGGTTGTCATGCTGATGTATTTGGATCACGCGGTGGACGAACGCAGGAAGAAAGGGTTGTTGCGCAACGAAGCCGATCTGCTCGCCGCCATGAAGGAGGGTGCGGTGGGAAGGTTGCGACCCAAGGTGATGACCATGTCCACCATTGTGGTGGGACTGTTGCCGATCTTCATCGGTCACGGCACCGGTTCCGATGTCATGCAACGGATCGCAGCCCCCATGCTGGGAGGCGTCATCACCTCCACGCTGCTGGAGCTACTCCTTTACCCTGTCCTCTATTTTCTGTGGTTTAGCCGGGATTTAAAAAAACAGCCTGTTCCGCCAATCAACCCGGAATAAAAAGTCCTCTTTCCGTTTTTGGAAATCGAACCCTCGTCCGATTCCG
>RFWS01000121.1 GCA_009921985.1 bacterium
AAAGAGGTTACTCGGCGAATCCGATGGTGGCGCATGTGATGAGCCAACTTCGCTCGGCCAAGGTTTCTCCTTATCGCGCCACCGTGGCGTTGATCAACACGGCTCCCCAAGAGCAGACCATCCGAACCAATGCCACCTACCGAACCATCGCCGAGGGGTTTCGTTTGCGGGCCTCAACCCTGGGTTATGTGGTGGAAGATCTCTGGATCGGCGACGAAATCTTCGCGGATGCGGAAAAACTGAGGCGTGTTTTTTACACGCGGAAAATCGAGGGCATGGCCTTTCTGGGAGTGCCGGAAAAAGCCCTATTACCGGAGCCGGTGCATGAACTTCTATCCCGGAGCGTGTTTGTCGGGCTGGGAGTCCGTTTGACTCAGCCGTTGGTTCACTGTTGCGCCAACAACCAGTACTCCACGGCTTTGGGGGCGACGCAGAAATGTCTGGGGCTTGGTTTTTCCCGAATCGGTTTGGTGATGTCCCGCCAGATTGACCGACAAATCGACGGCCGTTTCACCATGGGGTTCCGGAGGGCGCTGGAGGAGGCGGGTTGGCGTCCGGAAAATGCCGGGGCCATGGTCTGGTATTTTCAGCCCAACGATGAGGCGGGGTTTTGTAAATGGGTCGAAGAGGCCCAAGTGGACTCCCTGCTTTGCACCCACACTGAAATCCAGCCATGGCTGAAATCTCTTTCTGCCGGCGGTCGCCCCATCGCCGCGGCCCATCTGGATTGGTATCCGTCCATGGAAGGATGGGCGGGAATGAATCAGCGCAACGATTTGGTGGGGGCATTCGGGGCGGATCTGTTGACGGCCCATTTGGCGCGCCGCGACCTGGGCCTGCCGGATGCGGTGAAGACATTGCTGGTGGAGAGTGAGTGGGTCGATGGAAAATCCCTAAGGCCGGGGGAGTTTCTGGTTTAGGCTGAGGGCCCTTCGTGAACGTGAATGTGAAGGTGAACGAAAAGCCAAGGCTTGAAATACTGTTCACGTTCACGTGTGACGTTCACAAAAAATTGGCCGTATAAAATTCAAGGCACGACTTCGACTGGGATGCCGGGGCGGACAGCGTTGACCAGCTTGGTCGCGTTCCAGTTGGCGAGGCGGAAGCAGCCATGGGAACCGGTGCGGGAGATGTCCTCAGGCTCGGGCGTGCCGTGGATGCCGTACCCTTGGAGGGAGAGGCCGATCCAGGCGGTGCCCACGGGATTGTTCGGGCCGGGAGGAAGAATGAGCCGGTTGGTGATACCCTCCTGCAGGGCGGCGAGAGTGAGAACTTTGGGATCGAAGGTGTAGTTGGGGTTGGGGGCGATGTTGGCCACGGTCAGGGGTTGGTTGGGAACCTTGGTCTTGTCGGCGGCGATGGAACAAGGGAAGCATGCGACGACCTTGTTGTTGGTGTCAAAGGCGAGGAGGGTGGTTTCGGAGATCATGATCACGATCCGCCCAATGGGCGGAAGTTTACGGGTACCCTCCAGATTCGGAAGGGTGAGTTGGGTGCCGGCCACGAGCTTCGCGACAGTGGGATTGAGCTGGCGGAGAAAAGTGGGGGTCGAGTGGGACTTTTCGGCAAGCATTTCCCAAGGGTCATAATAATCGAGCGTGGCCATTTTGCTCATTTCCAGAAAGCCCTTGGGGCGGGGGACGATACGGGCAAGGTCTTCGGCGGTGACGGTGTAGTCGACGTAGGCATCGCCGGGCTTGCCGAGGTTGAGACGGGTTTCGATATCCAACTCACCGGTGGTGGCGAGAGCGCGATTGATTTGAAATTGGGTCACTGCTCGGCGGCTACGTTTGGCGTAGTGGCCGTCAATGGTGCCGCAGGAGAAGTTCAGCCGGTCGAGCAGGGCCTGCCAGCCACCCATCTCGACGATGTCCTTGGGCCGATCCGTCGCGATGGGCTCGGCGCGGCGGACCTCCTTGCCGATGGGGGGCTCCGGCGGGCCATCGGCAGTTTTCGGTGTCGCGGTCGGCCCCGGTGGGGTGACGGGGTTTGTCGAAATTTTAGGTGGAAGCGGAGCAGGAACCTGGGAGCCGTCAGCTAAGGTTTTTTTTTATCCGCCTCGGGGCCGGAAAAAACCTCGGCGTTCGGATATTTCTTGGCCAGATCCTTCGCGCGTTCCGCGGGAGCGACGGGCTTGGGTTCCGGGAGCTTGAGAAGGCCGCGGTCCCGCAAGTAAAGGCCGATGCCGATCAGGAGAAGTCCGGCAACAACAGTCCAGACAAGGGTATCCCGGGATTTGCCTCTTTTGGCCATGGCGGATCAGTACACGTCCTTGAGGTAGCGCTTTTCGGTCTTGGAGAGCGTGACAGAGATGTATTCCTCGGCCTGCTCGGGAGTTTTTCCTCCGTGCTTGGCCGCGATGGTGAGGAGGGCCTGATGGACGTCCTTGGCCATGCGTTTGGCGTCGCCGCAAACGTAGAAGTAGGCGCCCTTTTCCAGCCAGCGCCAGAGTTCGGCGCCATCCTGCTCCATGCGGTGCTGGACGTAGATCTTTTCGGCCTGATCGCGGGAGAAGGCCGTGGAGAGTTTGTGAAGGGTGCCCGCCTTCTGGGCGGCGGCGAATTCGTCCCCGTAAAGAAAGTCGGTGGCGGCGTGCTGGTCGCCAAAGAAGAGCCAGTTGCGACCGGTGTGGCCGTGCTTGGCGCGGTGCTGGAGGAACGCACGGAAGGGGGCGATGCCGGTCCCGGGTCCGACCATGATGACGTCGCGGTCGGGGCCGGAGATGAAAGTGGCGGGTGGGCTGGACGTAAACCGGGACGGCGGCGGCAGCGGCGAGGTCGGCGAGATAGCCGGAGGCGAGGCCCTGCTTGGGGCGACCGTGGGTGGTGTACTGAACAACGGCGACGGTAAGGTGGACTTCGCCGGGACGGTGGTCGGGGGACGAGGCGATGGAATACAGGCGGGGAGCGATCTTGTTGAGGAGGCCGGGGAGCTCGGCAGGGTCGAATTTCACGCCCGGGGCGTCGTGGAGGACGTCGACGACGTCACGGTCGAACACGTACTCATCGAGTTTTTTCTCGTCGGCGCAGAGGGCCTGGAGTTTGTCGCGGGCGGGTCCGGTGGTCTTGTCGGCGACGGCCTTGACGAACTTTTTACCGGCGCGGTTGAGGATGACGGTGGCGGCGAGGATCTCGCGGAGGGAGGCGTCGCCGGTCAGGCCGAGTTTTTGGAGAAACTCGTCGACGAGGCGATCCGGATTGCGGGGGACAACGCCAAGGGAGTCTCCGCAGGTGTAGGTGGGGCCGGCGGAACCGAGCTCGATCACAATGTGGCGGGTGTCCTTGGCGGAGCCTGATTTGTTCAGGCGGAGATTTTCCCGGAGCCGGGAGGCGTACGGGTTGTTGCGGTTAAAGGGAGAGGCGGGGGCCTTGGCGGCCGTGGCGGTCTCGGACATGGGGTTGGTCAGGCGTTATCGCTGCCGATGGAACCGGTGGGGCAGATATCGAGGGCGCGCTGGGCGGCATCGAGCTCCTCCGGAGTT
>RFWS01000122.1 GCA_009921985.1 bacterium
CTCGGCCTGCAGGCCGAGCTGGAAACACGGATTCTCACGAAGGAGGATGTGGTGGCTGCCACTAGTTACCTTATCAACCTCCGGTTGGGTGAGGGGACCACGGATGACATCGATCATTTGGGCAGTCGCCGCGTCCGTACGGTCGGGGAACTACTCTCCAACCAGTGCCGCACCGGATTGAGTCGCACCGAGCGGCTCGTGAAGGAGCGCATGACCCTGTTCGACGTGAACACGGAAGGCATGACGCCCCAGAAACTGATCAATCCAAAAGCGCTGTCGGCAGTCATTCGCGACTTCTTCGGTCGTAGCCAGCTTTCCCAGCTTATGGACCAGACGAATCCACTCAGCGAGCTGACCCACAAGCGCCGCCTGTCGGCCCTTGGACCGGGAGGCTTGAGCCGCGATCGTGCCGGGTTCGAGGTACGCGATGTGCATCCGTCCCACTACGGCCGGATTTGCCCGATCGAGACACCGGAAGGCCCCAATATTGGGCTCATCTCCAGCCTTTCGACCCACGCCCGGATCAATGAGTTCGGCTTTATCGAGACCCCTTACCGCAAGGTCGAAAACGGACGGGTGCGTGAAGATTTGGATTATCTCACTGCCGACCAAGAAGAGAACTTCATTGTGGCCCAAGCCAACTCCTCCGTGGATGGTCATGGAAAGTTCACCTCACCTAAAGTTTCCGTCCGTTATCGCGGGGAATTCCTCGAGGTGGAGCCGGACAAGGTCCACTACATGGATGTTTCGCCGAAACAGCTGGTCTCCGTGGCTGCGTCCTTAATTCCGTTTCTGGAACATGACGACGCCAACCGGGCCCTGATGGGCTCGAACATGCAACGCCAAGGCGTTCCATTACTTCTCTCCGAGGCTCCGGTCGTCGGGACCGGCATGGAGGGCAAGGTGGCCCGAGATTCCCATGCAATGGTGATCAGCGAAGGACCCGGCAAGGTGGCTTCCGTCACTGCTAACCAGATTATCGTCAACGAAAGCGGAGAGGCACCGGAGAATCGGAAGCGACTCAAGACAGACGCGGAAAAGGGAATCTACGTCTACAACCTCCGGAAGTTTATGCGCTCCAATGCCGGAACCTGCATCAATCAAAAGCCGATCGTGAAGGTCGGTCAGCGGGTGACGAAGGGCATGGTGATTGCCGATGGACCCTGCACGGATGGCGGGGAACTTGCCCTGGGCCGAAACGTGGTCGTCGCGTTCATGCCTTGGCATGGATACAACTTCGAGGACGCCATTCTATTGAACCAACGCATGGTAAAGGAGGACGTCTACACCAGTATCCACATTGAGGAGTTTGAAATCTCCGCCCGAGACACAAAGCTCGGCCCGGAAGAAATCACCCGGGACATTCCGAATGTCGGCGACGAAGCCCTGAAAAACCTAGGGCCAGATGGAGTCGTGCGCGTCGGCGCAGAGGTGAAGGCCGGAGATATTTTGGTCGGTAAAATCACCCCGAAGAGCGAAACCGAGCTGGCTCCGGAAGAGCGTTTGTTGCGCGCGATCTTCGGCGAAAAGGCCGCGGACGTGAAAGACAGCTCCCTCGTGGTGCCTTCTGGTTCCGCCGGGATTGTGATGGACGTGAAGGTGACCGGCGGTGGCCTAAAGAAGGACGCGATCAAGCTGGCCCCGGGCGAGGCGAAAAAGCATGCCAAGTCCGTCGAGGACAAGTTCATTAAGAAGCACGCCGAGTTGAAGGAGGAACTGACCCAGTCCCTCTCCAACATCCTGCTCAACGAGAAGATCCCGCTGGACGTGGTCAACGCGGAAACCGGGGAAATTATCATTCCCGCGAACCGCAAAATCACCAAGACCCTCCTGCGGAAAATTGCCGACGTCTACAATCACATCGAAATCGATCCCAGCCCGATCCGGATCAAGATCCGCGAGATCATTTCAAGCTTTGAGCAAAAATTCAACCAACTCTCGAACGAGAAGGACGTCGAGCTGGAGAGAGTGGAGGCGGGAGAGGATATTGATCCCGGCATCATCAAACAGGTGAAGGTTTATGTCGCCGCCAAGCGGAAAATCTCCGTGGGTGACAAGATGGCCGGGCGGCACGGCAACAAGGGCGTCGTGGCCAAAATTGTGCCGGAAGAAGATATGCCGTACCTACCGGACGGCACCCCGGTGGACATTATTCTAAATCCGTTGGGCGTGCCTTCACGGATGAACGTCGGTCAGGTGCTGGAGACCCATTTGGGGATCGCCGCCCGGGCCCTCGGCTTCAATGTGGCCACGCCCGTGTTTGATGGGATCAGTGAAACCAAGATCCGCGACTTCCTCAAGAAGGCGAAGCTGGACGAGGACGGCAAGTCTCTCCTGCTCGACGGGCGTACAGGCGAGCCGTTCGACCAGCGTGTCGTGGTCGGCCTGATTTACATGATGAAACTGCACCACCTGGTGGCGGACAAGATTCATGCCCGCGCCGTCGGACCTTACTCACTCGTCACCCAGCAGCCGCTGGGCGGCAAAGCGCAGTATGGTGGGCAGCGTTACGGGGAAATGGAAGTTTGGGCGATGGAGGCTTATGGCGCCGCCTACACCCTCCAAGAGCTGCTTACCGTGAAGTCCGACGACGTCGCCGGACGCACCCGGATCTACGAGAGCATTGTGAAGGGAGATAACTCCCTGGAGGCCGGCACGCCCGAGTCCTTCAACGTGCTCATCAAAGAAATGCAGAGCCTCTGCCTCGACGTAAAAGTCGGTGAGCGCAGCCGCGTGGTGGACGAGGATCTGCAGAAACCCAGTCCGTTGGAAGTTGTCGCCGCCTAACCCCAAGACCCAAGAGACCTATCCCATGAACAAACAAACCCAGTCCGCCCGCGAAATCCTCGGCATGGAGCGTTCCGTCGGCTTCGACGAAGTAAGCATCACGGTCGCTTCTCCGGAATCCATCCTATCCTGGAGCCGGGGAGAGACAAAAAATCCCGAAACCATCAACTACCGGACCTTTAAGCCCGAAAAAGGGGGGCTGTTCTGCGAGCGAATCTTCGGGCCGACCAAGGACTACGAGTGTTCCTGCGGAAAATACAAACGGATCAAGTTCAAGGGAGTGATCTGCGATCGTTGTGGTGTCGAGGTGACGCTCGCACGCGTCCGGCGCGAGCGCATGGGACACATCGAACTGGCGGTGCCTGTTAGCCACATTTGGTTCTATAAGTGCATGCCCAGCCGTCTCGGCCTGATGATGGACATGACGGCCCGGGAATTGGAACGGGTGATCTATTACGAGGATTATCTCGTCATCGATGAAGGGAAGACCCCACTCAAGCCGAAGCAACTACTCACCGAGACCGAGTATCGGGAAGCTCAGGAGCAATACGGTGATTCGTTCGTGGCCAAGATGGGGGCCGAGGCGATCCGCGACGTTTTTAAGAAGATGGATCTCGACAGCACCGCAGTGGAACTCGAGCAGCAA
>RFWS01000123.1 GCA_009921985.1 bacterium
GAAAGGCGAGCGGACCTGTGTCCTGATCGACCTCGACGACCCCATGCAGGTAAAAGATCTGGCCTTTCTCAAAAATTCCTCCCTGACCGTCCAAAAATACGCCCATGACATCTTTTACCAAGGGCTGAACAACGGCACAGGCAAGGAGCTCGGCCTCACCGGCGGCGAACTCTACGCCTACAGAAAAACCGGGGGCAGCAATTTGGACATGGATGACCTGGTGGTGGACACCCAGGGTCGTCGCCTCTCCTTCGAAAAGGATATCTACCCCAAGTACGACATCATCCTCTGCATCTCCACCTACTCGGCCACCGCCCCCCTCACCGCCTCCGCCAAAAAACACGGTTTCCGCGGTGCCACCCTGCACGGGCTCAATGAAATCATCCTCAAGACCGGCCTCGCCGTGGACTACAACTCGGTCAGCCGCCAGGCGGAAAAACTCCGGCTTGGCCTGACCAAGTCCGACTGGGTGGAAATCGATTACGAGGTCGCCGGAAACTCATGCACCCTGCACCTCGATCTCAACCGTCAGGAGGCCCAAAAGTCGCATGGTCTCTGCCGCGGCAAAACCCCGGACGTGGCCAACCTTCCCGCAGGGGAGGTTTACTTTGTCCCCACCGGGGCCTCAGGTCAGATGCCCATGAAGTTCGAAGACGGCACGCTCGCCATCCTCGAAGTGAGGGGCGGCCGCCAGGTCGGCGGCACTTTCTTATCCGGAAACCGGAGAACTTTTGAGGAACACGCGGCCAAACTGAAGCGCGACCCCGTCACCGGCGAACTGGGCGAACTGGGATTCGGCACCCAGCTCCTTCCCTTCAGCGGACGGGACATCCAGGATGAAAAGGTTCTCGGCACCGTCCACGTTGCCACCGGCCGGTCCGACCACCTCGGCGGCCACCTCACGCCCGACAAATTTGCCGAAAGGATCAACGCCACCCACGACGACATCCTTTATGCCCCCCACAAGACGCCTGAGATCACGGTAAAACAGGTGCGGATGCATCGGGACGGAAAAACCACCGTGGTGATGGAAAATTACCGCCCCTCGGCGTACCTCGAGCAACTTCTCGCCTGAAATCCGTTTACGAAACCTCCTCCGCTTTGGCGGAGTATTTAGCCTTCCACTACCTCGCGCCCAAGGATCTTCTTCCCAGGGGGCACGTGCCTCCCTTTGGAATTAAGAACTTTCCCGAGGCCTGCGCCACCTTGCTTTTATCGGAGGCCAAGCGCCAACAACTCAAGCCGCTCCGCGCCCTGGACTTGGGCTGCGCGGTGGGCCGGTCTTCTTTTGAATTAGCCAGAAAAGCTCCGGAAGTGGTGGGCATCGATTTCTCTAAAGCATTCATTCGGGCGGCCCGCACCTTGCGTAAGAAAGCTTCCGTTCGTTTTCCCCTGAAGCTGGAGGGAACTCGAACTCGAATGACCACAGCCAAGGCACCCAAAACGAAATATCGAACACTGGTCTGTTTTCGGACCGGCGATGCCCTCAGGCTGCCTGATCTCGGAATGTTTGATCTGGTGCTCGCCGCCAATCTCGTGGACCGGGTAAAAGAACCAAAAAAGCTTCTTCAAAAGGTTTTGCCGTCGCTGGTTCGACCGGGTGGCTTGGTGCTTCTCACCTCCCCCTACACGTGGACGAAGGAATTTACCCCCTCTTCGCGTTGGCCGAAAGATTCGTTCCCTTCCATTCGTAACATCCTTTCCCCTGATTTCCGCCTCCTTCGCCGCCAAGACCTTCCCTTTCTCCTCCGTGAGCACCGCCGCAAATTCCAGCTGACCTTCGCGGATGCGACGATCTGGAAAAGGCGTTCGTCCTAATCCTCGTTCCAAACTCCACTCCGACTTTGCCTGTCAGCCCTAAATCATTTATTCTCAACCCTTATGGGCAAAACCCTTTTCCAGAAAGTTTGGGAACGGCACGCCGTGGGCAAACTGCCTGACGGATCGACCCAGCTTTTCATTGGCACCCACTTGATCCACGAGGTTACCAGTCCCCAGGCCTTCGGGATGCTCCGCGATCTGGGACTCAAGGTGGCTTTTCCCCAGCGAACCTTCGCCACCGTCGACCACATCGTCCCCACCGACCAGCGGGTGGAACCCTTCAAAGACAACTTGGCAGACGCCATGATCAAGGAACTCCGCAAGAACTGTACGGAGTTCGGCGTCACGTTTTTTGACATCCCTTCAGGCAAACAGGGCATTGTTCATATCGTTGGCCCCGAACAGGGCATCACCCAGCCCGGCACAACCATCGCCTGCGGTGACTCCCACACCTCTACCCACGGCGCTTTCGGTGCCGTCGCTTTCGGCATCGGCACCAGTCAGGTGCGCGACGTCCTCGCCACCCAAACCATGGCCCTCTCCCCGCTCAAGGTCCGCAAGATCGAGGTACGCGGAAAGCTCGGCCCCGGCGTCTACGCCAAGGACATCATCCTTCATGTGATTCGGACCCTGGGCGTGAACGGAGGCACCGGCTTCGCCTACGAGTACGCCGGGCCCACCATTGAGGGTCTTTCCATTGAGGAGCGGATGACGATCTGCAACATGTCGATTGAGGGCGGAGCCCGCGCTGGCTACGTGAATCCGGACGAAAAGACCTTCGCCTATCTTCGGGGGCGCAAGACTGGGACGCCGCGGTGATCGAATGGAAGAAGGTCGCCTCCGACCCCGATGCAAAGTATGACGATGTGAAGGTTTTTGACGCCGCCCAGATCCGCCCGACCGTCACCTGGGGCATCAATCCCGGCCAAGCCATCTTCATCGATGAAGTCATTCCCGAGCCGGATAAACTGCCCGTGGCCGACCGAGCTTCCGCCAAGGAGGCTCTCGAGCACATGAAATTCAAGGCGGGGCAAAAACTGGCCGGTGAACCGATCCAGGTCGCCTTTTTTGGCTCCTGCACCAACGCCCGTGTGTCGGATTTCGTGGAGGCTTCCCGGTTTCTCAAAGGCCGCAAGGTCGTTTGATTGGCGCGAGGCCGGTTGCTCCATGTGCCTCGGCATGAACCCAGACCAGCTGGTGGGAGATGAAATCTGCGCTTCCTCTTCCAATCGGAATTTCAAGGGACGCCAAGGAAGCCCGACCGGCCGGACCATCCTAATGAGCCCGGTGATGGTCGCCGCCGCCGCCGTGACGGGCAGGATCAGCGACGCCCGCCAAGTCTTCGCCTGATATGTCGCTGGCTCCCATCAAGAAAGTAGCCGGCCGGGCCGTCCCGGTGGAGGGGGATGACATCGACACCGACCGGATCATTCCCGCCCGCTATATGCGCTGCGTCACCTTTGACGGACTTGGCGAACATCTCTTTCGCGACGTTCGGTTTACCCCGGAAGGAAAATCAAAAAACCATCCGATCGACCAGCCCAAACACAAAGGCGCCACCATTTTGGTGTCCGGCATGAACTTCGGATGCGGAAGTTC
>RFWS01000124.1 GCA_009921985.1 bacterium
GAGAGTCAGCTCTCCATTCCGGCCGAAAAACTGGTCGTCCACGAGGTGATGGTGGGGGAAGGTCCGACCTTCCACCGATTCCAACCGAAAGCCCGCGGTAGTGCCGGTCCAATCCGCAAGCGGACCAGCCACATCCGGATCACCCTCAAAGAAGCCTCCATCGAAACGGCTCAGCCCAAGCAAAAGAAGGAGAAAAAGCCCGGTAAGGCGAAGGCCCCGGCAAAGGAATAAAGTTTTATGGGACAAAAGACCAACCCCGTCGGATTTCGGCTTCCCGTCCAGCGCAACTGGCGCTCGATCTGGTATGCCGACAAAAAGAATTTTCCGGTGTTCCTGCATGAGGACTACCAGATCCGCAATTTCATCAAAAAGCGGCTCGAAAGCGCCGCTATTTCCAAAGTCGTGATCGAACGCGCCTCCAACCGTGTCCGCGTGACGCTGCATACTGCCCGCCCGGGATTGGTGATCGGTCGGAAGGCCAGCGAATTGGACAAGCTCCGGGAAGAGACCCAAGCCCTCACGCCCGAGCGGGAAGTGCTGATTGATGTCAAAGAGATTAAAAATCCCGAGCTCGATGCGCAACTGGTGGCGGAAAACATCGCCCTGCAGTTGGAGCGCCGGGTTTCCTTCCGCCGCGCGGTGAAGAAGGCGATGCAAACCGCTCTCGATTTCGGAGCCTCTGGCGTGAAGATCCGCGTGGGCGGACGTCTTGGCGGGGGTGAAATTGCCCGTTCCGAGCAGTACCACGAGGGGAAAGTTCCGCTGCACACGCTGCGGGCCAATATCGATTACGGTTTTGCTGAGGCTCACACCGTGGCCGGGAAGATCGGGGTGAAGGTATGGATCTGCCAGGGGGAAGGGAACTAAGCCATGCCCCTCCTCCCTAAACGCGTCAAATTCAGGAAGACCCAGCGGGGCAGTCGCAAGGGATTTGCTTCCCGAAATATTCACCTGGCCTTCGGCGCTTACGGTCTTCAGTCCCTTGAGCGCTGTTGGTTGACCAACATTCAGATCGAAGCCGCCCGCGTGGCACTGACCCGCAACATGAACCGCCGTGGAAAACTCTGGATCCGGGTGTTTCCGGACAAGTCTGTAACCGCCCGCCCCCCAGAAACGCGGATGGGAAAAGGGAAAGGCCAGCCGGAATTTTGGGTGGCTGTTATCAAACCAGGCACTATCATTTTTGAGCTCGACGGCCTCGCAGAGGCCGATGCGAAGGAATGTTTCCGATTGGCCGCCAGCAAGTTGCCGATGCGGAACCGTTTCGTGACCCGTGAAAGGAGACTGGTGTTTTGAAGATTGAGGAAATCCGCGGCCTAAAAGAGGCCGATCTGGGCCGCAAGGCGGAAGAACTCCGCCGGGAACGGTTCCAACTGCGCGTCCAGCAGCAGACCGGGCAACTCGAAAAGCCGAACCGGCTGCGGGAAATCCGTCGCACCCTCGCCCGGATCGAAACCGCCAAAAGCGAGACCCGTCACGGGGTCGCCGCGAAAGGGAAGAAATGAGCGCAGCGAACGACAAAGCCGTGGTGAAGGAACGGATCGGGGAAGTCATTTCGGCAAAAATGGACAAGACCATTGTGGTCCGGGTGGAACGCCGCTTTCCGCACCCCCAGTTCAAGAAGATCGTTCGTTTCCGGAAAAAGTTTTATGCTCATGACGGCGACAAGAAGGCGAAGCTAGGGGACACCGTCCGGATCGCCGAGTGCCGGCCTTTGAGTAAGCTGAAGCGCTGGAAATTGGTCGAGGTTCTCGCCCAGGCGGAAACTCCCGTGGGAGCGAATGTATGATCCAGATCCGTTCCTGGCTCGACATCGCGGACAACACCGGCGCCCGCAAGGCAACGATGATTGGCGTGATCGGACGCAAAACCCTTTTTGCCCGGGTGGGAGATGTGATCACCGCCAACGTGAAAGAAGCCGCCCCGGACGGCACTGTCAAAAAGAGCGAGGTGGTGCGCGCCGTGGTCGTCCGCACAAAGTTCCCCGTCCGCCGCCCGGACGGTTCCTACCTACGCTTTGACAGCAATGCGGCCGTGATCATCGACAAGGATTCGAATCCCCGCGGTACCCGCATTTTCGGCCCGGTTGCCCGCGAACTTCGTGAAAAAAACTTTATGAAGATCATCTCCCTTGCGCCCGAGGTCATCTAAACATCCCGCCATGATCAAATTTCACGTACGCAAAGGAGATGAGGTCGAGGTGATCACCGGGTCCCATCGGGGTCGCAAAGGCAAGATTTTGGAGATTAAGACCGAGGCCCATCGCGTCCTGATCGAGGGCGTGAACATGGTCAAACGTCATGTCCGGCCAACTCAGGACAACCCCAAGGGGGGCGTCATCGAGAGGGAAGGTACCATTCATATTTCGAATGTCCGCCTGACCAACCGCCCGGCGGCTGGCAAGCGGGATGAGAAAAAAGCCAAGGAGAAGCCTGCCAAGGCCAAGAAATAAGCCATGGAGTGTAATCTCAAAGATCTATATCTGAAGGACGTCGTCCCCGCGATGATGAAGGGTCGGAGCTACCAGAATGTCCATCAGGTGCCGAAGCTGGAGAAGATCGTGGTGAACTGCTCCACCGGATCGGCCCAGGACGTCAAGGCTGCCCTCGAGGATGCCGTTCACGACCTCACCCTGGTCACCGGCCAGAAACCGGTGAAGACCAAGTCCAAAAAGAGCATTTCCAACTTCAAGTTGCGCCTGCATCAGGAGATCGGTTGCAAGGTGACCCTGCGCGGCAAGCGGATGTATGAATTTTTTCTGCGCTTCACCCGGATGGCCTTGCCCCGCATCCGTGACTTCCGCGGTGTCCCCAACGGCGGTTTTGACGGCCGGGGAGCCTACACGCTCGGTGTCAAGGACCACACGATTTTTCCCGAAATCGAGCTCGATAAGGTGAAGCGAAACCTGGGGTTTGATGTCACTTTCGTCACCACCGGCAAAGACCGGGAGGAGACCCGGGAAATGCTTTTGCGCATGGGCATGCCGTTCATCGAACGGTCCCACGCGCCGGACGCCGCCAAGGCGACCCCCAAGGAGAACACCCATGGCCAAGAAGTGCTGGCGGCTTAAGCAAAAGCGGAAGGCAAAGTTTTCGACCCGGAAATACAACCGGTGCTCGATCACCGGCCGCCGCCGTTCCTACATCGGCCGATTTGGAATTAGCCGTATCCAGTTTCGGGAGATGGCCCTCAACGGCGAAATTCCCGGCGTCACCAAGGCCAGTTGGTAAGGAGACATCATGGTTACTGATCCTCTCGCTGATTTTCTGACGATCCTCCGCAACGGGGCGGTGGCCGGCTTGAAAACCGTCAAAGCACGGCACTCCCGCGTCCGCGGAGATATTCTCACAATCCTGAAGAAAGAGGGTTTCATCGAGGACTTTGAACTGAAGAAGGATGGC
>RFWS01000125.1 GCA_009921985.1 bacterium
ATCGAGTTTGCCTCGATCGGCTTGGATCTTTGCCTCGGGGCGGGGGAGATTGAGAAGGAGTTGCGGCGTTCGGTTTTCGACGGGATCAAGAAAGCGGATCTGAACAACACGATCAGCCTGAATGCGAAGACCCTGATCGAAAAGGACGCCGACTTCGCCAAATTTGCCGGTCGGATCCAACTCTCCTTCATCTACGAGGAGGTTTTGGGATGGGATATCGTTCGGGACGGGGTGGGAGCCCTGCGGGACTTCCACCGTCGTCGTTTCCGGGACGCAATCGAGCGGGGCATCGCCATCGGGCGCTTCAGTCAGGATCTACTCAAATACGACGTGGAGAAAATGGCGGCAGCGCTCGATCCGCTGGCCGACTTGGAATTCGACTTCCTCGGCGTGCAGACACTGTACGACCGCTATCTGATCATTGACAAGAAGGCAGCAACGCCCCGGCGCCTGGAAACGCCCCAGTTCTTCTGGATGCGGGTGTCGATGGGCTTGTTCCACGCCGAACCGAAGGAGCGTGAGCAGAGGGCAACCGAGCTTTATAACCTCTATAAGAGTCGGCGGTTTTGCTCCTCGACGCCGACGCTCTTCAACTCCGGCACCAACCACAGCCAACTGTCCTCCTGCTACGTTGCGGAGAATGCCAGCCTTTCCAAATGGGCAGGAGGTTTGGGTGGCTCCTGGACAAGTGTGCGCGGCACCGGCAGTTACATCGGCGGCACCAATGGGGAGAGCCAGGGGGTAATCCCGTTCCTGAAGCTGCACAACGACCTGCTCGTTGCGGTGAACCAAGGCGGCAAGCGGAAGGGATCCGGATGTGCCTACCTTGAGACCTGGCACAACGACCTCTTTGACTTCCTGGAACTGAGGAAAAATACGGGGGACGACCGGCGTCGTTGCCATGACATGAATACGGCCAACTGGATCCCGGATCTGTTTATGAAGAGGATGGAAGCACGGGAGCAGTGGACCTTCTTCCGCTCGAGCGAGGTGCCGGACCTGCACCATAGCTACGGCAAGAAGTTCGAAGAGGCTTATTTGGGCTACGAGAAGAAAGCGGATCGCGGCGAAATCTGGGGACACAAGGTTCCGGCGATCGAGGTGTGGAAGCGGATGTTGGCGATGCTCTTCGAGACGGGCCACCCGTGGATCACTTTCAAGGACGCATGCAACGTGCGGAGTCCTCAGGACCACACGGGCGTGATCCATAGCTCCAACCTCTGCACGGAGATCACCCTGAACACGGGGAAAGACGAGACGGCGGTGTGCAACCTTGGATCCGTCATTCTCGACACGCACATCAAGCCGGACGGATCGCTCGATTTGCCGAAATTGCGCGAGACCGTGCGCGTCGCCGTGCGTGCGCTGGACAATGTGATCGACATCAATTTCTACCCGACCGAGGCCGCCAAGACTGCGAATTCGCGGCACCGGCCGATCGGGCTCGGCGTGATGGGGCTGCAGAACGCCCTCTACCTGAAGGGCATTTCCTTTGCCTCCGAGGCGGCGGTGGAGTTCAACGACGAGATGATGGAAGCAATCGCCTATTTTGCTTACGAGGCATCCAGCGATCTAGCGGCGGAGCGAGGAACCTACTCCAGCTACCGGGGTTCGAAGTGGGACCGCGGACTGATGCCGCAGGACACGTTGGACATGCTCGAGCAGGAGCGCGGCGTGCCGGTGGAGGTGCCGCGGGGCGGAAAAATGGATTGGACCCCTTTGCGGGAGAAGATCCGCGCCCACGGGATGAGGAACTCCAATGTGCTGGCGATCGCGCCGACGGCGACGATTTCCAATATTACGGCGACCTCGCCCTGCATCGAGCCGACCTACAAGAACCTATTCGTGAAGAGCAACCTGTCGGGCGAGTTCATCGTGCTAAACCCGTTCCTTGTGCGCGACCTCAAGAAGGCGGGCCTGTGGAACCAGCAGATGGTGGACCAATTGAAGTATTTTGACGGCGAGCTCGGCCCGGTGGAGGGCATGCCAGAGGAGTTAAAACAGCGGTATCTGACGGCCTTCGCGGTCGGTTTTGAGTGGATCATGGCGGCAGCGGCGAGGCGGCAGAAGTGGATCGACCAGAGCCAATCGCTGAATCTCTTCCTCGGCCAACCCGATCTGAAGGTGCTGTCCCGAATGTACCGACTCGCCTGGCACCAAGGTCTGAAGACCACTTATTACCTGCGTACCCTAGGCGCTTCGAACATCGAGAAGGCCACGGTAAAGTTGAAGAAGGAGGTAAAGGCCTCACTCAAGGAGGGTGAATCAGCTCCCGCCGAGGAAGCCGCACAGAAGAAGGAGTACTCGGCGGAGCAGAAGATGGCGTGCTCGATCGAGGCAATGAGGAATGGCGGGGAGTGCGAGGCTTGCCAGTAGCCGGGCATAGCCCGGCGATTAGGATTAAGATAAAGATTAAGGAAAGCCCTTAAGGAAATGGCTTGAAGGGGGCGGGGAGGGGACGAACCTAGGACCATGAACAAAGAACAAATCCAGTTCCTCAGCAACCTGTGCTTCGCGTTGGGATTCCTATCCATCATCGGCTCCGTGCTGATCTGGTTTTCGGCGGGTGGCCAATTCGGGGCTCCCGGGATGGGCGACGCGGTGGCGGAGGCCAAACGGGCCTATGCGGAGCGTTTCGGGATTTTTGTCGGGCTCTGGGCACCGACCTTTTTCATTCTCTCCAACCGGCTCCACCATTACGGGGAGAAAAAGTAGCCCTTTAACAGCGGGTTTCGCGGGCGGAAGAGGGGAGGAAGCGGGCGACGGTGAGTCCACCGTTGTCGGCAGAAAGTACCCGGACATCCACCTCGTCGAGGCCGGCCTTGTGGAGAGCGGACACCATGGCTTGACCGATGGATTTTTCCGACTTCTGACAGACGGCGAGGATGGTGGGGCCAGCCCCGCTGAGAAAAGCTCCGATAGCGCCCGCCCGCTCGGCAGCCTCGATGGCATGTTCCAGGCCTGGGACGAGGGCGGCTCGGTGGGGTTGATGAAGGCGGTCGTGAAAGGCGCCGCGGGCATCCTCGTATTTCCGCTCCAAGAAAGCGGCGGTGATGCGTGAGGAGTTGCGGAGATTGTTCACGGCGTCCTGTAGGGAAACGCTGGGAGGAAGGATAGACCGAGCCGTGCGGGTGGAGGTTTCGATCCGGGGGATGGCGGCAACGAACTTCAAGCGGGAGGAGACGCGGACGCGGGCCGGTTGAGCACCTCCGCAAACGACAAAACCACCCAAGGCGGCGGCAGTCACATTGTCCGGGTGTCCTTCCAGGCGGGTGGCGGTTTCGATGAGCCAGTCGAGATC
>RFWS01000126.1 GCA_009921985.1 bacterium
CGTAATCGCGGCAGAGAGCGTTGGAGCGTTTGTCGATGCAGCCGTAACCGCGGTTCCCGTGACCAGTGTATAGGTGTCAGCGGAGGGAACTCCGAGGAGGTTAATGGTTGCCCCCGAGAGATCGACTGCTCCCAAACTGGCTACGCTTGTTCCCAAGGCCATTTGCAAGGTTCCAGCGATTGTCGCGGGACCGACTGTCAAATTCGTGTTGGCTTTCAACTTGGAACCGTGCTCCACAGTTAGGGAGTTGCTGGCGTTAGCGGATGGGATTGCGTTCGGGTGACTTACCTCCAACATTCCATCCTGCACAATGGTCGCCCCGTTATAGGAGTTGTTCGTGTATAGGATGAGGGTGCCAGAACCGTTTTTAATGATTCCGCGATACGAGGTTCCCCCGTTGAACACCTCTCCGTTTAATTTAAAATTACCCACTCCGGTAAACGTAATGCTGTTGTTATTACTTGAGCTTCCGATATCCACCGCTCCGTTGAAAACCACATCGAGGTTGGTGCTATTGTTGTACAAACTTTTCCCCCCATTTCCCCCGGACGAGATCGTGATGAAATTGGTGGCATTGGTGAAGATCAGATTGGCTGCAACTCCGCCGCTATTGGTGAAAGTCATGTAACCGCCCGAGCTAGTTGAGGATCCGAAGGAGTTAAGTATATAGTTGGTTGCACCCGCCGCCAGATCGAGGGTTCCCATGTCTGCCGATCCGCTGGGCCCGATAAGAATGGCTCCTGCGTCTAACCCATTGGGATCCGTCACTTTGATCACCGGATTGCTGCTGATAATACTTAGCGTTCCCACCCCGGCGCCGCTCCCGCTCAATACGACCTTTCCACCGTAAAGTCCTAGTCCGGCAAAGGAATTGCTGCCGGATAAAACCAGTTGATTGCTACCATATTTACGCAAGGTATACGCACCAGAGATAGAGCCTGAAATGGTGATATCCCCAACCGCACCACCCACGGAGGCAGAACTGTTAGCAAGACTGATCGGACCGGACCAAGCCGCAGAGGAGGCACTGCTGTTGTGAAGAGCACCACTGGTGATTGCAGAGGATCCGCTCAGACTAAGGGTTTCACCGTCGATGCTTTGCCCATTCAAGTCCAGCACACCCCCACTGCTTACCGTAGAACCGTTGGTGGTAGTTCCAAGAGCCAAGGCATTCCCAAGCTTGAGGGTGGAATTTGCGTTGACGGTGGTTAGCCCGTTATAGGTATTGGCACCGGAGAATAGCGTGAGTCCCGTACTGGAAACCGTGATGGCTCCGTTCGTCGCCGTGCCTCCATTGCCAATTGTTCCGGTGATGGTGAAATTGCCCCCACCTCCGAGTGTCAGGGTACGGTTGGCAGAGCTTCCCGCGGAGGTGATATCCACCCCGCCGTTAAACACCAGACTTCCTCCAGCTACAGTTGTCCAAGTGCGGTTGCTGTTGCCATAGACTTTGCTGTTAAAGATCTGAGCATTTAGGGAGTTATTGGTGATCCCGTTTCCAACGGTAATATCCCCTCCATCAAAGGTGTAGGCATTGGCACCAGCATTAAAAAGGATGGTGCTGACCTGTCTTCCAGTTACAAGTGTCACCGCATTGTTGCTGTTTCCATAGTCACCGGTAAAGACCGCTGTATCCGTGGACCAGTCGCTGACCGGGGCTGCTCCGTTGGTCCAGCAAGAGCTAGTGGCCCACGCTGAACCGGTGTTATTCCAGGTCACGACCGGGGTGGGATTCACCGTGATGGAAAGAGTGAAGTCCGAACTTGTCCCTGCCGAATTGGAAGCCGTGAGGGTGACAGCACTGGTTCCCAGGCTTCCCGTGGGCGTTCCGGTGATCTGTCCCGTGGTTTGGTTGATTGCCAATCCAGCAGGCAAACCGACAGCATTGAAGGAGGTAGGGCTGTTCGAGCCGGTTATTTGGTAACTAAAAGCCCTACCAAGATAAGCGTTGGCCGTACTAGGGCTGGTGATAACCGGCGGACTAACAGCCGCTGGCGCGGTGTCGGCCGCATAAAGATCATCGATGTAAAAATCAGCTCCGTTTCCGGTGGTGATGAAGAAGCCGATTTTTCCAATCGTGGAACTGGTTCCGCTTCCAGAGGTCACGGAATTTGTCAGCGGTTGACCATTCGCCCATGCAGAATTCGTACACAAAAGGGTGTTGTTGGCGTAAACAATCAGGGAATTTCCATTTAAGGTGACTGAAGCCCCGACCGGATTGGTGTAGGTCATGGCGCTTGAAAGGTTGTTGTACCAAATCTTGATTGCCACAGGGTCAGTCTGGGAAATGGCATTGGTTGTGGCCGAAAGACTCCCGTTGGCGGGGCTAAGAATCTGGATATTTTTTGTGGCCGCGTTGTTGTAGAAGCGAAGATCAAGAAAGCCGTTAGCCGCGCTGGCAAAAGTATTCGTATCATTGGGGCCAACTCTGAATTGCATGTAATTATTAGCAGTCCCAACTGAATTAGGACTTACCTGTTGAACATTAAAAGAGATGTATCCCTGCTGCCTTGGGGTCGTGAAGTTGGTGTCCGATAAGGTAAAGGTAAATTGCACCGAATTCGTACTCGCCGGTATGGCATTATTGGACTGTAGTTTGTTTAGACGGAGCATCACGTTACCGGCATTCGTGACTGCAATGACCGCGCCCGTCGCTCCGTTGACACTTAGAATTTGACCCGCAGCCGTCGGTATTTGGCCGTTGGTGTATGAATTAAAATTCTCATTCAACCAGACAGCGGCGTAAGATTTGGGTAGAGAGACAAAAAAGCCGACCATACAAATCAAAGGAAGTAGAAGTCGGATTTTCTTTGGCGTTTCAGTCATAGTTGATACCTCTGGGATCCTAAATTGATTCGACAGATCTGGATTGTTTTTGTTCGAAAAAAATCATTCACAAGATCCTGTAACCATATAATTATACGCATTGTTTTGATTTTCTAGTATCAATCGCTATTAAATGAAAAATAAGGGTATTTATATATTATAAATATCTAATTTTCAATTATTTATAAAATTTTATAAAATTTTAAATTTTTAAGTTAACATGTTAACTTGCTTTGGGATTTTGCCTATGTTTCATTAACTTTGAATGAAGATCACCCTGGAAGACATCGCCAAGAGGTGCCGGGTCTCCAAAGTCACGGTCTCCCTGGCTCTTCGCGAAAACCCCCGCATCTCCTCCTCGACCCGCCAGCAGGTCCAAAAAGTCGCGCAAGAGCTGGGCTACCGGCCCCACCCAATGGTCAGCGCCCTCATGGCCAACCTGCGCGCGGCCCGGAAGACCAAGTTTGTCTGCAAT
>RFWS01000127.1 GCA_009921985.1 bacterium
GCTGGATCTCACCCACAAGTTTTACCGGCTCACCTTTATGTCTTCCTCCCTGGTCGCCTTTTTGGCCGTTGTCGCGGGCTTGGTGGTTCACGCCAAGTTCATGAAACTGGGTGGCCCCAAGCACTACCAACCCCCGGCCTAAACCAGACCACCAGCGACCTTGGACTGGATGAGTTTTTCCCGTATTCTTTTCCTACTGAAACCGGCGCGCTTTTTATTGTTGGCGCTGACGGCGACCGGGCTTTCCGCCGGTCAGGCCGAGGAGGTTTTGTTCCAGGACGACTTTGGAAAAGACCTCTCCCGTTGGGTGGTCGAACAGACTCCCAGCGGAACCACCAGGATCATCGACGGCCAACTTGATATCGACGATGCCCCCGGACCCAAGGACAAAGGCGGTTGCACCGTCTGGTTTAAGGAGAAACTCACCGGTCCCCTTCGCATCAGCTACGAGGCCACCATGGTGCAAAAGGGAGGGCCCAACGATCGCATCAGCGACCTGAACTGCTTCTGGATGGCCACCGACCCCAAGAATCCCGACAACCTGTTCGTTGGCAGCAAGGAGCGAAGCGGGGCCTTCCGAAAATACGATCCCCTTCGCACCTACTACGTGGGCTACGGAGCCAATGAGAACGCCACCACCCGCTTCCGGCGATATCCCCGACCCCGGAACGACGACGACCACCCCCTCAAACCCGAGTTCGACCTGAGCGATGCCAAATTCATGAACGTTCCGAACAAGACCGTGAAGATCGAACTGGTGGCTGACGGTAACACCATCCAATTCGTTCGGGACGGTGAACTCGTTTTCACCTTTGAGGACCCCGAACCGTATCAGGAGGGCTGGTTCGGGTTCCGCACAACCCGCAGTCACATTCGGTTCGACAACTTCAAGGTCACCCGCCCCCAACCCAAGGAAAAACCATGAAATCCACGTTAATTTTTCTCCTGTCCGTTTGGCTCACCGCGATCTGCCCAGCGGAAACCGGCCTAAACGAGGCGGAGGCCACCGCCACGGCCCGCCAATGGGCTGGCCTACTTACCAACTCGGACGTCAACGGTCTCGAAACGCTGCTCGCAACGGATTACGTCCACACCCACGGCACAGGCAAAGTGGAATCCAAGCAGCAGTTTGTGGAGGCCCTCCGCAGCGGGGCCCGAAAATATGAACGGTGCGAGATGAAAGACCTCCGGTTCATTTCATTGGGCAACACCGCCGTGGTTCATGGCTCCATTGATGTCGAAGCCCTAGCCCGGGGCAAAACGATCGAAGGCCATTACCGATTCCTGATGGTACTCACAAAAACCGACCAGGGTATCAAGGTAGTTTCCTATCAGGCCACCCCGTCCGAGAAAAAAGAGTGAGCCGGTCTACTGATTGCATCTGATTTAATGCCTCCAACCACCAAAGGAACCCCATGAAAAAAACACTGATTCCCATCTTCATTCTCGCCGCCGGCCTTGCCCCGCTCCAGGCCCGTGAGATCCCCGTGGCCAACCCAGCCTCGCTTCAACCGGCTCTGGCTTCCGCCGCTCCGGGAGATGTGATCATCCTGGCGAAAGGCAGCTGGACCAACACGGAGATTAAGGTGGATCGTGGCGGCACGGCGGAGGCACCCCTGCAAATTCGCGCGGAAAGCCCCGGAGAAACCCTTCTGACCGGTGCCTCCTTTCTGCAAATCAACGCCCCCCACGTGGTGGTCGACGGGCTGTACTTCACGCAGGGTTGCATCGATCCGGAAAAGTTTTCCGTAATCCATTTCAAGTCGAACCACGGCACGGTCCGTAATTGTGCGATTGTGGACTTCAACCCCGCCGCCTTTGAGGATGATTACTACTGGGTCTATTTCGAGGGCGACAACAACCTCCTCGAGAAGTGCTACTTCAAGGGGAAAAACAACCTTCACCCCCTCGTCGGCAACGCCATCGCGGGAAGCCACACCAACACCGTCCGTGGCAACTACTTCAAGAACATTCCCTACGCCGACGGCAACGGGCGGGAAATCCTCCGAATGTGGGGTCCGGGAAAATTCGACCCCAATGACAAGGACGGGGCCTATTCCTTGGTCGAGGCAAACCTCTTTGACGGCGCCGACGGGGAAGGAACCGAAATCATTTCCCTTAAATCCAACTACAATCGGGTCCTCAGCAACACCATCCTCTCTAGCCGCGGCTGTCTCAATATCCGCCAAGGAGCCCACAATGTGGTTCAAGGCAACATCCTGATGGGAAAGGGCGTGGCCGGAGCCCAGGGCCTGCGGATGTCCGGTCTCAACAACACGGTGACCGACAATTTTGTCTCCGGTTGCGAATGGGGAATCCGGATCCAGACCGGAGAGTATACCGCTTCGGCCCTCACCTCCGGCTATGAGGCGAACATGAAGGAGAAAAAGAACAAAAAAGGCCAGGCAGGCGGCGAGGTCAATGTGGCAAAATATCCTCCCGTCCGGGATCTCCTCCTCGCCAACAACATCTCCGCCAACAACACCGGTGCGGATCTGGAAGTGGGCTTTGCCTATAAAAAACACTGGCCGGAAAACCAGTTGGTCCTGCTACCGGAAAATTGCCAGATCAAAGACAACCGCTTCATCCGACCCACGGGTGGCGAATCCGTGATCGGCACCATCGCGGATACCACCCCTCCCCTTGATGTCATCAAACTCGCACCCAACACCTATGAAAATAACGTCCTGTTAGGCGGGACCTGCGCCTACGTCCCCGCGGAAGCCGGCTGCAAAAAGGAGCCGCAACGCAAGCCCCTCACCCCAGAGGATGTGGGCCCCGCCTGGGTGATTGCCCTGCGCAAAGCTGGGCAGTTTGCGATTGAGGATGACAAGTCCTGTTACCGCCCGGACACCGGCTCGGCCGACGACAAGGCCGAGAAAAAGAAGAAAAAGAAAAAGAAGAAGGACCAGTAACCGCTAATCGAAGGAAGGCTCACCCCCTTCTTCCTTGGCCTTCTTGGCCTTCTTTTTGGCCTTTCCGCCGTGGCGACCGGTTCCGTCACCGTCGTCCAGAATCCCGCCAGCGGGGTTTAACTTGTCCAACGCCGCCTTGAGTTTCGCGCGCTCGGCCATGGCCACAGGATCCGTGCTGTCGGCCGGGACCAGCTTCTCCTCAAACGGGGCTCCGCTCATGTCATACAGTTCCCCTTTTTCGTTCAGCTTCCAATTCAGGGAGCGCACATACCACATCCTGGCCAACTGCACGAAAGCCCACTCCCGGGGATTTCCTTTCTCTCCCTTGATCTGGGGAAGAAAGCTTTGTCCGTCGATCACCACGTTCTCCGGCAACTTGGCGCCG
>RFWS01000128.1 GCA_009921985.1 bacterium
TGGAAGCTGTTGGTGCAGGATCGGGGGAATTCCCGGACGCGGTTGCTGCGGGAGTTCAAGGAGGACGTGCACAGTGTGCTCTTTGGGACAGACAGCTTCTGGCAGGGGGTGGACGTGCCGGGGGAGTCTTTATCCAACGTGATTCTCACGCGGCTGCCTTTTGCGGTGCCGGACGAACCGCTCTTGGAGGCACGGTGTGAGCGGATCCGGGAGAAGGGAGGGGAGCCGTTCCGGGATCTGCAGTTGCCCGAGGCGGTGCTGAAATTCCGCCAGGGGGTGGGAAGGTTGATCCGGAGCCGGGAAGACCGGGGCCAGATCGCGGTGCTGGACGGCAGAATTCTCACCAAGAGCTACGGGAAGGCGTTCCTGCAGATGCTGCCGGAGTGTGAAATTGAGATTTTGGATGAAGAGAAATAGAACGATGGTTGGAAACGTTCATTTTCAGGATGTTAAAAAAGATTCGCGATTAGAGATTGTGCCGATGAAACTAATAACTTAAAAAAATAAAAATGCGCTGGGGTATCCTAGGATGGTTGTTGGCAGTTGCGGCTATAAGGGCCGAGGTGCCGATGGATCTGAATTCGCCGTTCGAAAAAGTTGCGCTCGTCAGGTCGAAAACCGGGGAAATCGAAAAACGCGAAATTAAAAAGGCCCTCATTACAGGAACAAGTGTGGTGTTGGAAAAAACCGATGGGGGAGTTGCCATGTTTCCCAAAAACGATGTGGTGGCGATCCTGCCTTCACTGCCCAAAGGTGAGTTCGCAGCTAGCGCACAAGACGTGGAAGGAGTCTTGCGTTTTCTGCAAACCGTTTCCCCCGATCTCATGCGGGAAGCAGGTTTGGAAGGATCGCAACTTGCGGAATGGGAAAAGCTCAGGGAACAACTGCTTGAGACCCAAAAGCAGCTGGACGAAAAGAGCCGCGAGGAAAAGGATGCCGTTTCAAAAAAAGAGGTAGAAAGCTGGCTTAAGCAAGCTGGTGAATTGCGGACCCCAAGAACAGAAAAGGAGCTAAGGGATTTAAAGAAATCGGGCGTGATGCTAGCCCGAAAAAGACCAGAGCAGATGGATGGGATTCTGGAAGCGCTTTCCGCCCTTTCGCAGGTTCAGCCAAAAGAAAACGGGGACGCCCTGCCGGAATTGAATAAGTTGAACGACAATCGAGCCCAACTGGTGCCCGATGATCTCATGATTTGGTTGGCTGGTGGTGTTCTGATTCTTTCCTTTTTTGGTGGGCTTTTTGGGCTCACCTTCCTTTCCAGCAGCACGACACGATTTAAGGAGGGAGTCCTTTTTGGCGGGATCCTTTATGGGTGTATCGGGCTTGGGTTACTTGGCCTCCTTGTATGGACTTGGCTCCCAGTGGAGACAAAAGGTCAAAATATCTCCCCCCAAGTGGATTCCAAGATGGAGGAATTGGGTCTTTATCTGAAAAACCGGGCCAAACCAGTTTATTATTTGCCCGCTAAGCAGTTTTTCTTTTCCCCCGAAGAATGGAGATCTGGGATTTTGGGCTATTTGCCAGCTTCTAATCAGGCAGAAGGGATTTTTAAGGTTAAATTAAAAGAAGGCTCTCTTTTTCTTGCTGATCATCGTTGGATTTGGCGGCAACCCTTGACGGCTTTGGGGATTCCGTTGCCGATTCAACTGACATTTGAGGGGAGAAATCCTGACCTAAAGGACTGGGAAAACCCCACGATTTCAAAAGTTTATCTGGGGCGATGGTGTTTGCCGGACTCTGTGGGAGGATTCTTGAAAGAATCCGCAAGCAGCATTTGGCAACAGGGCCTCTCCTCAGGAGGTCTGGCTGGTGTAAGGTTGAAAAAAGATGATCGCGGAATGATTTTAGTTACAGTACCTGCGAGTGGTGTGAGGCCAAAGTACGAACTTCCGAAGGAGGAGGATCAAGTAACCGCTACTAGCGCTTACAAAAAAGACATCTCCGCGGAAGAGCTTTTCCAGCAAGTCGAAAACGGTTTTGAAAAAGAATTCATTGGAAAATTTATTCTTTTGGAAGGATTCATTATTAAAATCGAAAGCGGCAGCGAGGTTTCAGGCGCTTTATCTGCCGGCAAGGTGGCTTCGGGGTTGGAGGGCGTGTCGGCTGCTCAACAAAAGGCTCCCGGCGGCTTGAAGGAAAAGTCCGTGAGTTTCGGGCAAACCGATTATGACAAATTTTACATGGCGGTAGAAAAACCTTTGCCAGGATGGAATGAGGGTAAAAAAACAAAATGCGTGATCAAGTGTCTGATAAAATCGGACCTTGTCTTTGTTCAGGACAAAGATCGGGGAGATATCTACCTGGGTCCTTCGGCTGATACAATTAGTCGGGAGCCTTTTGTCAAATGGGGGCAACGAGTGCGATTTCTTACAGAAGGAAGAGTTGAGGGTTGGAATCGTTTCGGCGACTTTGAAATTTATGGAATGCGTTTAGACGATGTTGGGCAACTTATGGTCTTCGATCCGAACGACACCAAGGGCAGATGATTCAAACGAGATGGTATTAGCCAGGAAATAGCAGGGATCGCTAGCTGGCCATTTCGAGGATTGCCAGGCAGGCTTTCACGTAGTCGGCGCGGACGTTGCGGTACTTCAGGTAGTAAGCATGTTCCCAGACGTCGATCCCGTAGATCAGGGTGGCGCCTTCCATGACGGGTGAGTCCTGGTTCGGATAGGCTTTGATGAACAACTTTCCGTCCTTGGCACGGGCGAACCAGGCCCAGCCGCTCCCGAAGATGCCCATGGCGGTCTTGGTCATCTCCTCCTTCCACTTGTCGTAGCTACCGAAGGCCTGGTCGATCTCCTTGGCCAGTTTGCCGGTGGGTTTCGCGCCGGGGTTTTTCAGGGTCTTCCAAAGGTGGGAGTGATTGACGTGCCCGCCGGCGTTATTGCGGACGGTGGTGCGGATGTCGGCGGGAAGGGAATCAAGATTTTGAAGAAGTTCCTCGGCGGTCTTTTTTTGAAGGTCAGGGTAAGGAGCCACGGCCTTATTGAGATTGTTGACGTAGGCGGCGTGATGTTTGTCGTGGTGGAGCGTCATGGTCTCCGCATCAATATAGGGTTCGAGAGCGTTAGGAGCATACGGCAGAGGCGGAAGGGTGAAGGGACCGGTGGACGTAGGCGCCGTCTGCGCAGGAGAGGTGGAAGGGAGCAGGCGAGTGGCGAGAGTTCCAATGAGGAAAGTTTGGAAGAAGGTGCGGCGATTCATGGCCCAATGTTCAAGCTTTTTAAGAAAAGTGGGAAGCTTTTCGTTTAGGTTTACGACTACGTTTTAGGATTTAATGCTCAAGTTTC
>RFWS01000129.1 GCA_009921985.1 bacterium
GAGCAAGGGCCGCTCCACGTGATCGAGGGCGAAGGGCAGGCCGCCCTCCTTCTCGTGGCCGTAGCCGATGCTCCCCACGCCGGGCAGAAGGTCCACCAGATTGGAGAGCAGGATGAAGATGAAGTACGTGCCGATCAGCGGCAGGGCCCATCGCACCACCTTCGGCTCCAGCAGGCCGGAGAGCATCCCCTGCACCGCATCCACCACCGCCTCAACGAGGTTTTGGGACCCGGTGGGCACCAAGGCCATCCGTCGAGTGCCCAACGTGACTACGGCCACAATCAGGGCGGCCACGCCCCAGACCGCGATCATGCTGCTGGTAATGGGAAGCGGACCAACCTGGAAAAAAGTGGTGGCGGCGGGAGGAACGGGAGGACCGCCGGAAGCCGCGAGAGGTAAAAACGCTAACATGGTAGCCCTCCAATAGAGCGAAAATCCCTAGCCAAGCCAAGCACCCCGAAAGACTCCGGCTCGTTAGTTGTCGCAACCTTATATGCTTAAGCAATTCTAATAGTGTAAAGAGCGTATTAATTAAATTTTTAATGTTTTTACTTAAAAATCTATATATTGTTAATGGGGTTAATTTTTAACTATGGGTTGTGTTAGATATGGGTTTTGATAGATAAAAGCTAGTGATTCTCACCAGCGGACCGCCACGCCTTATTCCTTGGATCTATATTCCTATACTTCTTTTGCTCCTAACAATTTTTTTCATTGGGGTCGATGGGGCCATGGCTCAATCGGCAAACTCAGCGGCCGTGTCCTCCCAAACCCGCCAAGACATGCAGTTGCGGCAACAGCTTCAGCAGACCGACCCTCTAGGCGGGGCGGGAAGCCTGCAGGAGGAGACCGTCAGCGCCAGACCCCTGTCCCCGGACATGGGAGACGTGCAGATCATGCAGGAAAAAGAGGCGAAACCCTGGTTTTTTCTGACGGTGGACACACAGGCCTTTTACAACAGCAACGTCACTTATGCTGAAAGTTCAAATAGGGTCTTCGGCGCTTGGCAGATTATTACCACGCCCGAAATCGGCTTCGCGCCCCGCATCCAGGACGAGCAGTATTCCATGTTCTTTCCCCGGGCCGGGTTCCGCTATCAATTTTACACCTATGCACAAGCTGAACCATATCCTTTGGCGTACACCTCCACGGTGGTTCCTGGCGGACCTCAATATACAATTGCTCAGCAAAATTTTCGCGTGTCCAATCCCTACCTTTCTCTTGGCTGGGCCTTCTCAGACGATCTTTATTTGGAATTTTCCGGGCAAGCAAACATCTACACAAGCAATAGTCCTTCTTCGAGCCCTGCCAACTTCCTGAGCGAATATCCACTTGCCTGGCAAGCCACCTGGTTCAAAAGTTTTGCCGAAATTCAATCCGTCTCCATCACGGCCCGCGCCTCCTATGTGCTGGCTAATCCCACTAACTTTGAGCGGACCGACAACAACCTGACGTTTGCTTGGGTGACCAACCCAACCCGAGAAATCAATACCCAGATTTATGCGAGCTTTCGCTTGGCCAAGTACACCGGGCTCAACCCCACCGCCGTAGACAACCCAGGCAGCGACCTGGGCTATTTCAACAACAGCGACCGACTCGATTTCCAACAGACCTATGGTGCCTCTGTCACCTGGAGCCCCATCGAATACCTTTCCTTGCGGGCTTTCATCAGCTGGACCAAAAGCGACAGCAGTGTCCAGGTGGCCCAAACCGGGGACTTTGAGGCTTACAACGCGGGTACTGGCCTGAACCTGATCTACCGCTTTTAGCCATGCACCCCCTGCCTCATTCTCCTTCTCTTTTGGCCCGAGTTCTTGCCTTGGGGCCATGGGTTTTGGTTTCCGTTCTTTGGGCGGAACCCTCCTTGGACGGGATCGCTCCCACTCAAACGCGCCTCATCCTGGCCCAAGCCGGGACTGGAACTGCGGCCGCCGTCTCCTCCCAGGCGGTCGCCACTCAACCCCAAGCACCCGTCCGCGCAGATGTAACGGCACCTCCCACGGTTCCCGCGCCCGAACCGGCTCAGCCCAAAACGAACTCTGACCAGATCACCCTGCAGATTCTGGATCCGCGGCTGGATCCCGATCGCCCCCGCAACTCCCAACTGGACATCAGCGCGGAACAAACCCTGAACTGCGGGGGGATCGGCGTAGTGCTGCCCGCCGGCACCTACGAACAGAAGGTGATCGTGGAAAATCCCGAGGATCGCCGCGCTATCGAGAAAACCTCCCTTAAACCCCAACAGATCGGGCTTGGTTATATCCGTTACCTTTCCGATGTGCCCCTGAAAATCAACGGCGTGGAAAGACCCGGAGGCCTCGATATCCCCATCCGCAAGGAGGACAATCTCCCCGTCCGCATCTGGTACAAAAAAATGACCGAACCCGACGATATCACCAAAGCCTTTTCCTTTATTCTTCCACCCATCGCCCTGGTCGCCGGAGCCGGAGCTTGGGGCTCTGGCAACGTGCTGATCCCGGATGCCCCCCCGCAATTCACCGAGGCCCGGGATTATTACCTGAAGCCTTTAAAGCCCAAACCCAACCCCAACGAGACTCCCAAACCGGCCAGCGCCAGACCTTTGGGCACTTTTTCCGTACCTGGTTCATCTAACCTCCGATCCAAATAATCCTACCTTCATGGATTAACGTTGGGACCATTGTCCCAACGGTTCGCACAGATCGATTCAGGTGGTTACGTACAACCACCTCATCTTAATCCTAATCTTAATCTATCACCCTCACGGCACCATGTAGGCTTCGTAGAATCCCGAGTTCGCATTCCCCGTGGGATCGATGAACTGGACATACCCGTTGGAGTCCGCCGTCACGGACGATCCCACATCCACCCACAGCGGCGAGTTCAGGGAGGCCGTCTTTTGTAGCTGCCACTTCGTTCCCGGCATCGCGGAAAAGATGATCACGAAGTTACCTCCCCTCACCTCGCTCGTGAGCATCTTAAGGGTGCCGGCCGTGGTGGTCCCCGCGACAAACGTCACGACACCCTCCGTCACCTCGCCCGCGGCCGGATCAATGGTGCCGTTCATGTCCATGTCCTGGGAAAGTGTGTACCGGAAGGCCTCGCCGGGGACTAACCCGCCGGCCCGGATCACCGTCAGGACCTTGCCACGAGGGGGGGTCACCGTATACCCGTTGGCGGAGGACTTGATGGCAAACGCAGGGTTCCCCAGGCCTTGCCCGTCGTTCCAAAGAATGCTCGGCAAGGAGACCGACTGGCTCGCGTAGGCCGCGTAGTTGGAGGGGATGGTCA
>RFWS01000130.1 GCA_009921985.1 bacterium
GTGGCCCGCGCCCGTCCCAACGCACGGGAAACCAGCAAGGCCACCGTGGTGGTGCGGGTCGGCAAAAAGGCCCGCAAAACTTCTGCGGTCGGAGATGGTCCCGTCAATGCGCTCGATGCCGCCCTGCGTAAGGCCCTGCTACCTGCCTTCCCCACCCTCAAAAAGTTGAAGCTGATCGATTACAAGGTGCGGATCGTGAACTCCCGGGGCGGCACCGCCGCCCGAATCCGCGTGCTGGTGGAATCCACGGACGGCCAGCGGGAATGGGGCACCGTCGGGGTCTCCACCAACATCCTGGAGGCCAGTGCCCACGCCCTGACCGACAGTTTGTCGTATTTTCTTTTGCCTGGCAGGAACGAAAAGCGGGTTGAGAAATCCTCTTCGGTTCGATAAAGTTTCAGTTCAGTTTTCCGGAGTAGCTCAGCGGTAGAGCGGTCGGCTGTTAACCGATTGGTCGCTGGTTCGATCCCAGCCTCCGGAGCACCCGGATCCCAAGTTTCTGCGCCCGGCGGGGGTCGAACCCACAACCTTCGGCTCCGGAGGCCGACACTCTATCCAGTTGAGCTACGGGCGCTTTACGTCTCGGCAGTCCCCTCGACCGGCTTGCCCTTCTTGAAAAACGCCTGCTTCACCTTGCTCCCCTCCTCATCCCACTCCACCCACCAACCGTGCGGGACTCCCTCGAGATAATTCGTCTCGGCCCTTTTTTTCCCGTTCGGCCACCAGACCACGAAGGTCCCGTCTCTTTCCCCTTCCTTGAACGTGCCGATGCCTTTTTTTCTCCCGTTTTCATACCACGTCTCCACCTTTCCATTCCGCTTTCCTTTCTGCCAACCGGTCCGCCTTTCCATGTTGCCGTTCGCATACCACTCGGTCGCATCTCCGTCTGCCAAGCCGTTCCGAAAACGTGTCTCCTGCAGGATCTGCCCCTGCTCGTTCCAAAGCTTGGCCACTCCCTCCCGCCGGCCGTTCTCGAAATAGGCCTCACTCTCCATCTTGCCGTTGGCATGCCAGCTCCGATACCGACCGTGCATTCGCCCCTCCCAGAATTCCGCTTCGGTCTTCCGGCCTTTGGACTCCGCCTGCGCCGTTCCCGTAAACGGCTGGCCCTGGTAGGTAAAAAGATCCCCTTGAGGCTGGAGATCCGCGGAAGAAATCGTCTCCCCGGATCGCCCCAGGCCGAGTGCCGCCACCATCGCCAGCACCAGCCCGGCCCCGACAATCTTTGTACTTAGTGGGCCAAGGCGGCCAAGGCCGCGACGCGCCCGGCCAGATCGTCGAGATTCTCCGGCACGATCTTCTCCGTGGTCACGGTGGGATGCAGGCGGTCGTGACTGCTGTCCAGCTTGATGCCGGGAACATATTCGTCGGAAAAAATCATGTCGTTGACGAAATCCCGCCCGCCGTTTCTTCCGGTCCATCGCCAATAGAGATCCCTCATTTTCCGGTCCGATTCAATCAGGATCACCGAGACCACCGACCCCTTCAGGCGCATCGTCAACTCACGAAACGAGGGAAACCACGAGGGAGGCTCGGTTAGCTCCCCGCGGATGATCAGCGTCTCCTGTCGGATCAGGTCACGCACCGCGACCTCAAGTTCGCTTTCGGCAAGCCCATGGCAAGCGTTTCCCGCCATGCAGTCTTGGACAGGATTCCGGATCGGCCGTTCAAGCCAATTGCCCCATAAGTCCCGACCCGCCATCATCCTAACTTGATGAAGCCCTCCCTGTCACCGGTAGCAGAAATCAAACAGGCCACCCGCCTGAGCCGCGTGGAGATTCTGCGGATTGCCCGGTTCGGGGCTGTCGGGGCCTTGGGCACGCTCCTTAACACACTTTTGGTCTGGTTGTTTCTTTCAATCGGTTACAACCACCTTGGCTGGCATCCTGCAGACCACACCGTGGTCACCGGGGCCGCCACGCTTGCCTGGATTATCTGTTGCGGCACCAACTACCTCCTCAACGCTCTCTGGACCTTTCACCACTGGCCACCTCACTGGCGCCAGGCTCTTCATTACTACTCCACCGCCCTGCTTTCCTTTGGCGCCCAGATCCTCGTTCTCAATCTCCTCGTGTATTTGCTGGTGACGGAGCGACCGGTCGAAACCGCCGTCCTCAACGGCGTGGCCGTGGCCACGGGTGCCCTTCTCAATTACGTCGCCGCCTCGCTCTGGGTCTTTTCCCCCAACCGCCATCCCCTGCGGAGACCCCATCGGTGAAATTTTCCCAGTCCCAAGCCGACGCATACGTCCCCAATGGCGGCGACCTTCCCTCGGCTCTCGCCTCCACCACCCATCTCGGCATCGGCGCCCATGCCGATGACTTGGAAATCATGGCCTTTCCCGGCATCTGCGCCTGCCGGCACCAAAAAAATCTCCGCTTCTCCGGAGTCGTCGCCACCAACGGGGCTGGCTCTCCTTCGAAACTGTCCGGCCAAGAGCTCATCAAAACCCGGATGGAGGAACAAAAAAAGGCGGCTGATTTGGGCGGGTACGCTTGCGTGATTCAGCTGGCTCACCCCAGCGCGGAAATCCGCGGAACGGGACGAAAGGCACTCACTGCGGACCTTTTGCCAATTCTCAAAACCGCCAAACCGAAAGCGCTCTACCTGCACAATCCTGCCGACCGTCACGAAACCCACATCGCCGTCCTGCTCGCCTGCTTGGATGCCCTTCGTCAACTCCCGTCCGGAGAACGACCCTCGGAAATTTACGGCTGTGAGGTTTGGGGCGATCTCGACTGGGTTCCCGTGGGCAAAGTCGTCCGCCTCCCCTGTCCGGCTCCGGCCGATTTCGGCCCCTCCCTTCTCCGTGTGTTTCGCTCCCAGGTGAATGACAAACGATATGACCTCGCCGCCGCCGGGCGTCGCCGCGCTCAGGCCACCTTCGCCGATGCCTACCAAGCCGACCAAGCCGAAGAGGTGGTGCTGGCTCTCGATCTCAAACCCTTGGTCGAGGATCCAAAGCTGTCCCTGGCAGATTTTGTCTCCCATCTCACCGGTGATTTTCAAAAACAGACGGTGGAACGCATCCGTCGCCTCGAATCCCCGAAATCTTGAGCACGTCCGAACTTTCCTCCCGCGTAGCCGAGGCGGCCCATCGTCTCGTCGGACATCTGCAACGCACCCAAGTCTCCGATGGAAGCTGGTCCGTGCCTTACACCGGACCAAACTTCCTCCTCCCCCTTTACGTCATCACCACCCATCTCACCCGCCGGCCCATCCCGGAATCCGAAAAACCCC
>RFWS01000014.1 GCA_009921985.1 bacterium
TTACCTGGGGCTATCCTGAGAGCCTTCAAGTGAGAGCAGGCTTTCGCCTCCCTCACCAGACTCTGTTCTTTCAATGAACTGGAATCATTTCTAATCCAGCCACGAAAACAACCAATTCCAAACCGTTCTCGGTCAAAATTTATTGTGAATAACTTGAGGGTATTTCAGCGTTTCTCCTCTGAAAAAATACCTGTGAATTTGTCCACCTACTCGCCGCCGCAAAAAAGTGATGGATTATTTTTCGACTTACTTACCTACCTACCGCGAGGAGGGAATGACGCCTTTCTGCAACTCCCGCGCTTTTGCCTCCATCCAGGAGGGCGCATCCCTTTGCAGTTCACTCTCCACATGCCGATGCAAGAATCGCTCCAACACCAGCATCGCCGCCAACCGGTTGTCCGGCCGGGCAAAGCCATGCCCCTCATCCACCGCCACCAAATATTCCACCGCCTGCCCCTTTTTCCGGTAGGCCTCCACGATCTGGTCCGATTCGGCTTTCTTCACCCGCGGATCATTGGCCCCCTGCACCACCAGCAGGGGCGCCTTCATTTTGTCGACCGAAAACAAAGGGGACTGCCGCTTCAACCTCTCCTGATCCGCCGGATCCGAGGGGTTCCCCACAAAGTAGTCAAACTGACGCCGGACAGATTCCCAATATGGGGGAATGGAATTAAGGAGGGTAAACAGGTTGGAAGGACCGACAAAAGATGCCCCCGCCGCATACACCTCCGGGGTAAAGGCCAAGCCGGCCAGCGCCGCATAACCGCCGTAACTTCCCCCGTAAATCGCCACCCGCTTCGGATCAGCGATGCCTTTTTCCACGAGATGCTTCACCCCCCAAGTCAGGTCATCCTGCATCTTTTCCCCCCACTGGTGCCGACCAGCCGCATAAAATTTTTTCCCGAAACCCGTGGACTGCCGGAAATTCGGTTGCAGCACCGCCAACCCTCGGTTGGCAAAAAACTGCGCGTTCGGATTGTAACCCCAGTAATCCCGGGCCCACGGCCCTCCGTGCGGCATCACCAGGACGGGCAGATTCTTGCCCTCCCGGTGTTTTGGCAAGGTGAGGTAGGCGGGAATTTCCAACCCATCCGAGGAGGTGTACCGGATCGGGGTCATCGGAGAGAGCCGATCCTTGGGCAAATCGGGCCTCAACTCCCCAAATTTCACCAGGTCCCGGTTGGTCCGGTCGAAAAGGTAGTACGTACCGGGATCCATATCCGCGGTGATCAACACGACCCACCGCCGATCGTCTCCGGACATGTCGACCAACCCCACCTCCTGCCCGGAAAACCGGCCTTTCAGGAACTGGAAATCCGCCGCAAAACCATCGTCCCGCCAGTAGTTCCTCTTTCGATCATCCAAATAGACGGTTCCGACCAGCTCGTCCGTGGCCTCGGAAAAAGCCGCCCGGGAAATATCCACCCGTCCCAGGGGATCCGACTCCAGCTTTTGCACCTGACCAGTCTGGGGATCGATTTCTGCCAGAAAGGAAAGATCCTCTCTCTCCCCGATGTTGGTTTCCAAATAAGCGGTGCGGTTCCCGGGGCGAAAACGAAATCCCCCCATTCCTTCCTGCCAGGTCGCCTTCAGGATCGGTCGGGACAGCTTTTTTCCCTCCACGCGGAATAGCTCGGTTCCGCCATCGGCCGTCATCCGGGTGGCCAACCGGACTTTCCCGTCCAAATCCGAAACAATGTCCGCACATCCCTCCCGGTTTTCCCAAACCGGCGTGCGTTGGAGAGTTTCGATGTCGAGTTTCTCCACATCGAAAAACTTCTCATCCCGTTCGTTCACCTGCAGGAGAGCTTCCCCCGGCCGACTCTTGGGCAAATCCATCACCATGGCGCGCGCCCCTTTTTTCAATGGGATCTCTCGGACCGCGGGAAGCCCCGTGGCAGGATCGGCCGGCTCGGTCAGATCCAAACGCCGCAGACGGTAATTCTCGTCCCCACCGGAATCCTGGGACACCAGCAGATAACGGGAATCCCTCGTCCATGTGAAACCGGCCGGAGGCCTCTCTTTTTCATCGGTCAGAGCCCGGGCTCCTTCCACAGGCTGGCCCCAGGCCGCCAAATGGATATTCAAAATGCCGTTCCGTTCCTTGAGAAACGCCACCCATCGGCCATCCGGGGAAACTTGGGGACTGGCCAAAGCCGGATTGCCGAAAAAAAGCTCCCGGTCGATCAGGAGGCTCTTATCCACGCGGCTTTTTCCGCATCCGACGATCAATCCGGCCAGCAGAACCCATCTCCATGACATCTTTGCGTGTTAGACGAAAAACCCAGCGCGACCAATCCTCACGCGGGATCGATTGTTTCGCCCTTGGGCGACCACTCGTCACGGCCTTTTTTCTTATCCCGGAACTGCTCCAGCTTCTGTTCCAACGTTTTCTTTTCCTCAGGATTCGGTCCTTTGCTCAAGGCCAACATCACCGTCTCCTGCGCCCGGCGAAAATCCCCCATCTCGGCGTACCCAGAGGCCAGAATCCCGTAGGTCTGGATCAAAGGTTCATCCTGGAGTGCCCGCTTGGCCAAGCTCACCGCCCCCGCCCCGTCGCGGTACTCCAGGTAAGGACAGGTGGCCTTGGCCCACGCCAACATCACCCGGTCTGTCGCGGTTTCCGGCATCAACCGCATTGCCCTTCGTAAATCGGCCTTCGCCCCGGCGGGATCTCCGGTCTTAGCCAGACAGTGGGCGCGCCTCACCAACACCCACGCCGTGTCCGGTGCCTGATCCAACACCAAGGTGTAGCGATCCAGCGCTTCCAGAAATTTCCCATCCTTTTCCAACTCCAACCCCTCCAACGCCGGTCCAAACTTGCTCTGCCGCCGGAAAGTCTCCACCGCTTCCTTGAGTCGCGCCTTCTCCTCCATCCCTTCGACCTCCCGCAACCGCGCCACCAGCAGTTCCTGCGCCCGCAGGTACTGGTCCGATTCCGCCAAACAGGCCGCCTCCAGCAGGACGTTGTCCGTGGTCCGCTCCAAATCCACCAGGCGCACCGCTAGGGCAATGGCCGCTTTCGGGTCCCGAAATTCCGCCAAGGGCCCGGCCTTCGACCGCAGGGTAATCAGGCTCTGTAGATCGTTGCTGGCGTCATTCCTGTCTTTGGAAATTCCTTGGGAAATCGCCTTTTCAAAATCCAGACGGGCCGCCTCGGCATCCTTCAGCTTGATCAGGCAAAATCCCCTCCTCAGGCGGATCCAGGGAATTTCGGGCGCTTTCTCCAAAGCGGCGGTGTAGAGATCCTTGGCGGCCCGCCAAGCTTCCTGTTGCTCCGCCGCAAAGGCCTCAAACGCCATCCCCCGACCGACCTTGACGTTATCCTCCGCACTCAACCCTGCAGGCTCACCCTTCTTCTCCTCATTGGCTTTCTCTTCCGCCCATACCCCTCCTGCCGCCACGCCCAACGCCAGAAGAATCCAAAGTCCTTTCATACCTTTGATTCTAACGCCTCCTTCCTCCCTCTCCAACCCCGCCGAAACGTAATCGTAAACACAAACGAAACGCTTTAAGAATGAGCCACGATGAATGGTCCTTTGGTCTATTGCGGTGGCCTTGCCGCCACCAACGCATACCTAGTTGACATGGGCGGCCACCTTCTGGCCATCGACGCTCCGGAAGGCTTCCTCGGCTTCCTGAAAAACAAGAAACTCAAACCCGACTCCCTCCTCCTCACCCACGGTCACTGGGACCACATCTGGGACGCCGCCGACCTAGCTGACTGGGCTGGCTGCCCCGTTTACTACCATCCCGACACCGCTTTGCTCTGCCTGGAGCCCGACTCCATGCTCGCCTTCGGCCTGCCCCAACGTCTCCGCCCCGTCCACGCCACGCAGTTACTGGAGGAAACCGGTCCGATTCCTGTCACCTGGGATGGTGCCCAACTGCTGCTGGTTCCCGGGCACTGCCCCGGCAGCCTCTGTCTGTATTTTCCCTCTTTCGGTCAACTCTACGGCGGGGATGTTTTGTTCGCGGATGGCGTCGGCCGTTGGGATCTTCCGGGAGGGGACCGGGATCAGCTTCTCTCCGGCATCCGTACAAAAATCCTCACTCTCCCAGGAAAAACGGTCGTCTACCCCGGTCACGGCCCCGCCACCACCGTCGGACGCGAAAAATCCTCCAATCCGTTTTTGAGTGAGACGTGATAAGGATTCCGGCCCGGCATTCTCCTCATCCTAATCCAACCTCCCCCGACTCCACGTCCTCCATCGCTCGAGCAACGCTCTTGCCGCTCCTTTTCGGATGGTTTCATCCGCCGATTTCCTTCCCTCATCCAGATTTTGGGCCAGGCCGGCCAGCCAAAGAATGACACCGGCATTCCAAACCACCGTATCGTGAACCGCCGGCAGGCCGTCTCCGATCAGAACCTGGGTGATTTTTGCCGCGCTTTGTTGCGCATCCCCCGCCTCAAGATCCCGAGATTGACCCCGGGCTACCGCCGACCGCTCCTCCGTGAAGTCAAAAGCTTTGCCGCCCACCCTTCCCACGAGACGATTGCGCCCCAGAGGCGAAAGTTCCCCCCATGGCGCCCCCTTTTCATCCTCTCCAAAAATCACCGCATAAGCCGGGCAACCCAACTGATCCAAGGCCCCGGCCAACTTTTGCATGTCTTCCTCCCGGAACACTCCGATCATTCTGACTTCCGGACGGGTCGGATTCACCAAGGGTCCCAAGAGATGGAACCCGGTCCGCTTGCCCTGCGCTGCCAGGGCCTTCCGGGCCCCCGCCACCCCGGCAAACGCGGGATGAAAATTCGGGGCAAACAAAAACGAACAGCCCACCTGGCCCAGACAATCCGCCAACTCGCCTGCATCCCGCGCCGCGGCCACCCCCAAGACCGTCAGGGCATCCGCGCTTCCGCTGGGTCGGGTGACACCCCGGTTTCCATGCTTGGCCACGGGAATCCCTGCAGCCGCGGCCACGATCGCCGCCGCTGTCGAAATATTCACGACAGATCTTCCCCCACCCCCTGTGCCGCAGGTATCGGCCAGAGGATGACCCGCCCACCGCCCCGCTATCCCTGCGGGCTTGGCTTTTCCCAAAAACGCCCGAGCCAAGCCGGCCAATTCACCCGCTGTTTCCCCTTTTCCGGCCCATGCCAGGAGGAATTCGACCTTGGAAGCATCCGGGACGTGGGGATCGGCCAAGCCGGCCGCCAAATCCTCCGCCTCTAATACACTCATCTCCCGCCGATCCCGGCAGTGTTGGATGGCCCGGGAAAGAATCTCCGGCACCGTCTGCTCGCAGTTCATCCGATGCCCGCGTCCTTCGGAAGACTTTCCTGAAAGCGCTGCTTGTCGATGGCCTTCATGTAGGCCTCCATCGGGGAAATCCGGCCCGCCTGCAGGTGCCCGGCAATCGCATCATCCATCAGCTGCATCCCTTCCGACTTGCCGGTTTTGAGTACGTCATTGAGCTTCATCGTGGCCCCCTCCCGGATGATGGCCGACACGGCGTTGTTGGAGATCAGGATCTCGTTTACCGCCAACCGCCCCCCACCGTCGGAGCGCTTGAGCAACAGCTGGGCACAGACCGCCCGCAGGGAGTTGGCCAGCATCGTCCGGATTTGCTCCTGCTGGTCGCTGGGAAAGGCGTCGATGATTCGGTCAACCGTTTTGCGGGCATTGTTGGTGTGCAGGGTGCCGAAGACCAGCAACCCCGTCTCCGCTGCGGTCAGGGCCAAGGCGATCGTTTCCAAATCCCGCATCTCGCCCACCAGCACCACATCCGCATCCTCGCGGAGGGCAGCCTTCAGCCCGGCGGCGAAACTCGGCGTCTCGTTCGGCACTTCCCGCTGGGTGATCACCGCCCGCTTGTTGGGATGCACAAACTCAATCGGCTCCTCAATGGTGACGATGTGTCGCGGATACTTCGTGTTGATGGAGTCCACCACCGCCGCCAAAGTGGTCGATTTTCCGGACCCCGTCGGTCCCGTGACCAAAATCAACCCGGATTTGTAATCCCCGAAACTCTCGATCACGGGGGGAACCCCCAGTTCCTTCAGGGTTTTGATTTTGGTGGGAATGATCCGGAAAACCGCGCCCAGACCATGGAGTTGTTTGTAAAAATTACAGCGAAACCGGTTCGACTCGTCCATCTCATAGGCGAAATCCAGATCTCCGCATTCCAAAAACCTTTTCCAGGCCGGCGGGGAACATATCGGCTGAAGCAGTCGAACCATCTCGTCGTGGGTCAGGGGCTCGTGGCGGATCGACATGACTTCGCCGTGACGACGGATCTTGGGTGGTTGGCTTTCCAGCAAATGCAGGTCGCTCCCCCCCTGCTCCACCAGAATCCCGAACAATTCGTCAATCGGGTGGTTCATTTCAGTTGTCCCGCAAACGCAGTGGCAAAGGCTTTCTTGTTTTCCGCACGGCGATAGGCCTCCTCCGGCGTAATCAGGTCTTGCTCCAATAGCTGCTGGAGACTGTCATCCATCAATCGCATCCCCAGCTTTTTCCCGGTCTGCATGACTCCCGGGAGCATGAAGGTCTTGGCCTCCCGGATCAGGTTACCCACCGCCGGATTGTTCACGAGCACCTCCAAAGCCAAAGCCCGTCCATGGCCATCTTTGCGGGGAATCAACTGCTGACAAACGATGCCTCGCAAGGATTCGCTGACCATGGTCCGGATCTGGGCCTGCTGATCAATGGGGAAAACATCAAGCAAGCGGTCCAGGGTTCGCGCTGCGGTGCTGGTGTGCAGGGTGCCCAGAACCAAATGCCCCGTTTCTGAGGCCGTGATCGCCAGCGAAATGGTCTCCAGATCCCGCATTTCGCCGACCATGATCACATCCGGATCTTCCCGTAAAGAGGCCCGCAAGGCGCTGGAAAAGCTTTGGGAATTATTGCCGATTTCTCTTTGGGAAACCTGACATCCTGCCGGGGCGAAAACGTACTCGATCGGGTCTTCCAAGGTAATGATGTGGTCCTTCCGCTCTCTGTTAATATGGTCCACCATCGCCGCCAAGGTGGTGGACTTGCCGCTGCCCACCGGCCCCGTCACCAGAACTAGTCCGTTATGGTATCGCGTCAAAGTCTTGAGGACTGGCGGCAACTCCAGTTCGTCCATCGAGCGGATCCGGGTGGAAATTACCCGGAAAACCGATTCCCAGCCTCTCCTCTGCCGCACCACGCTGGTTCGAAAACGGCAGAGGCCGGGAACTTCGTAACAAAAATCAATCGAACCGTGCTCCTCCACCCGTGTCGTCTGTTTGGAGGCCAAAAAGGATCGCGCGAGTTGCTCCGTTTCTCCTTTCGATAAGACCCGGGCGTTCGCTCCTTCCATCGGACTCAACTGCCCGTGAATTCTAACCAGTGCGGGCGCATCAGGTCCCAGGTGAAGATCACTGGCCCCCATTTGCACGGCCGTCTCTAAATAGGCCCTCACCACCCCCGCATCCTGCTCCCCTCCCCCGCTGGCCTGGGCAATGAGATCCCGGAGGGTCTTCGCATGCTCTTTGGCAAGCAGTTGTTGCTCTTCCATCAAATCCAAAGCCGCCGTCGCCGGATTCGCGGCGAGGAGCACCCGCAGTTGGTCAACCTGCTCGTTCGTCACCCAACCCTGCTCCAGGCTGGTCGTCAGCACGTAATCGTTGAAAGCAGCACTCATCGGCCGTCGAGCCAGCATCGCTAGTTCAACCTTCGCGGGCAACAGGAACCCAACCTTTCCTCTCCCGCCTCGTGAAAAAAAGCTTACGCTGAGGCAATGACCAAAGACGAGGCCGCCTCTGCCCTGCGCGAAATCGGCACAATTCTGGAATTGCAGGGGGAAAACCCCTTCAAATGCCGGGCCTACCACACTGCCGCCCGCACCCTCGAAACCGCCCCGGCCGACCTCGCCGATCTGGTCCGTTCCAACCGGTTGGACGATTTGCCCGGCATCGGCGAATCTCTTCGGGAAAAAATTGTCGTTCTCGTTACCACCGGCAAGCTGCCCTACCTGGAAAAACTCCGGGCCTCCCTGCCACCGGGTCTGCTTCCCTTGCTCGATCTTCCGGGATTGGGTCCGAAAAAACTCAAGGTGTTGAGGGAAAAACTGAAGATCGAATCCCGCGAGGCCCTGGAAAAAGCCTGTCGGGATGGACGGCTCGCTGCCTTGGAGGGGTTTGGGGAAAAAACCGCGACCAATCTGCTGGACGCCATCGCTCGTCGGGCCGCCTATGGCAAGCTCCACCGCTTGGGGGATGCCCTCCCCATCGCGCAGGATCTCCTGGCCCAACTCAAAAAGTGTCGGGCCGTGCAAAAGGCCGAAATCGGCGGGAGTCTCCGCCGCGGCAAGGAGGTGGTCAAGGACCTCGACCTAATCGCCTGCTCCTCCCGACCCACGGAGGTTATGAAGGCTTTCACCACCGCCCCGCAGGTGGAAAAGGTAGTCTCCCACGGGGAGACAAAATCCAGTGTCCTTCTTTCCGGGGGTCTCCCCTGTGACCTGCGCGTCGTCCCCACCGCATCGTGGGCCACTGCCCTGGCCCATTTTACCGGCTCCAAGGAGCACAACATCGCCATGCGCCAGCGCGCGATCGAACGGGGCCTCCACCTGAGCGAGTGGGGCCTCTTCCAGAAGGAATCAAAAAAGGCCCTGCCCCTCAAAGAGGAGAAAGATCTGCACCGGGCCCTCGGCCTCGATTACATATCCCCGGAAATTCGCGAAGATCAGGGAGAAATTCCGGCGGCGGAAAAAAAGAAGCTGCCGGATCTCCTGACGCGGGACGAAATCCGCGGGTGTCTCCATAACCACACCGTCGCCAGCGACGGCCAGGACACCCTCGAAGCCATGGCAAAAGCCGCAACGGCCTTGGGTCTGGAATGGCTGGGCATCGCCGACCACTCCCGCTCCTCCTTTCAGGCTCACGGGCTCGATGCGAAAAAGTTGGAGGCCCAAATCGAGGCCATCCGTGCCTACAACCAAAAGAGGCCGGCCTGCATTCTCCTCGCCGGCACCGAATGCGACATCCTGAAGGGGGGAAAGCTGGATTTTGCCGACTCCGTCTTGGCCGAGCTCGATTACGTGATCGCCTCGATCCATGCAGGATTCAGCTCGGATGAAAAAGACAACACCGATCGCCTCATCCGCGCGATGGAGAATCCCCGCGTCACTTGCCTCGGCCATCCCACCGGTCGCCTGCTTCTCGAGCGCGAACCTTACCCCGTCAACCTCCCCAAGGTGCTGGAAGTCGCCGCCAAAACCGGAACCTGGATTGAACTCAACTGCAACCCTTGGCGGCTGGATCTGGATTGGCGCTGGTGGCACTGCGCCCGCGACCTTGGCGTCCTCTGCTGCATCAATCCGGATGCCCACAAGACGGAACATCTCCGTTTCCTCGATATCGGCGTGACCGTCGCCCGCAAGGGCTGGCTCCGCGCCCAGGACGTCGTCAACACCCGCACCCTCCCCCAGCTCCGCAAACTCCTCTAGTTCCTTTTGCCTCCGGCAGTTCTTCCTTCAGTCTTTACCCTTCACCCGCCATGTATTTCACCTCTCTCGGTCTCGCGGTTCCGGATCGCTCCTTCGCCCAGGCCGAGGTGCTCCAAGCCCTGGAAAGCGATGCAACCTTTGCCACTTTGACCGAAAAATCCCGCAACCTTCTTCGGAAGGTCCTTTCCGGAAAAAACGGCATCCAAAGGCGCCACCTCGCTTTGGAGGAAGTTCGGGAGGCCTTTGATTTTCGACCCGATGCCATGATGGCCCGTTTCCGGAAACATGCCCCCAATCTTGCCGCCCACGCCGCCCGAAAGGCCCTGGAGAACGCACGCCTTCAACCCGACCAGATCGACGCCCTTTTTGTTGCCACCTGCACCGGCTACCTCTGCCCCGGCCTTTCCAGCTACGTTGCCGAAACCCTCGGACTCCCAGTTTCTGCCTCCCTTCTCGATCTCGTTGGCCAAGGCTGCGGGGCCGCTCTTCCGGCTCTCGACCAGGCGGCCGTGCAACTGCAGGCAGGGCGCGCCCGACGGGTCCTTGTGGTCTGCGTGGAAATCTGCTCCGCCGCCAGTTATCTCGACGACGATCCCGGCGTCCTCATCAGCGCCTGCCTTTTCGGGGACGGCGCCGCCGCCGCGGTTCTGGGATCGGAACCTGCATCAGCCGGACCCTTCATCCGTTGGGCTGGATCCGCCCGCCACTCCGCACCGGAACACCGGGAACATCTTCGCTTTGATCACCGGCAGGGTCTGCTCCGGAATCTTCTCTCCGCCGAGGTTCCCTCCCTGTCTGCCCGCCACGCCCGCACCGTTTTCGATCGCGCCTGCGCCACGCACGGTCGAAACCCGGCCGAAGTTTCCGGCTGGATCTGGCACGCCGGCGGCCGTGAGGTGCTTCGGGCCCTCCGCCGGGAATTCCATCTCACGGAAAAACAGACCGAGCCGAGCGCCTCCGTTCTTCTCCGACACGGTAACATGAGCAGCCCCTCCTGCCTTTTTGCGCTCGATCATGCCCTCCGCAACGGCGTGCCCGATGGCCTCTGGTGGCTCGCTTCTTTCGGCGCCGGTTTCTCCAGCTTCGGCGCATTCCTTGAGGTCCGGCGTTGAAGAGCCGCGTTCTCAGCCCCGAACTCCTTGACTCCCTACCCCCCGATGATCCCGGTGCCCAAGCCAGCCGCCGGGATCTACGCCGGCTTCATCCCCTCCTCGGCCAAATCGGTCTATGGACTAGCTGGTTTTCCGAAAAGTATCCTGGGCGACCGCCGTCCTCCCTGGCTGACCTTGGGACCGGGGATGGCTCCCTACTCGGCACGGTTCTCTTGCGCGCCTATCCGAACGGCGGAAACGGAACCCGGATCTTTTTCGTCGACCGGCAACCTGTCGTTCCAGAAACCACCCTCACACACTTGCGCCGTTGTCATTGGCTTCCCACCGTGGTCACCGACGATGTTTTGAATTGGGTGAAAAAGGCACCGCCCTTTTCCGCCGCCCTCACCAATCTTTTTCTTCACCATCTGGACGAACCGGGAATCAGGCGACTGTTTTCGGCCTTGGCAGAAAAAACCGAGTCTTTCGCCGGCGCCGAGCCGCGTCGCACGGTCTTGGCCCGATGGGGAGCGCGGGCGTTGCTCCTGTTGGGCTGTCATTCCGTAACCCGGCACGACGCCCGTGTTAGTGTGAAGGCGGGTTTTAAGGGAAAGGAGTTGAGCGCTCTCTGGCCCTCCGTTCCTGGCTGGATCTTGAAGGAAAACACCGCCGGTCCCTTCACCCACTTTTTTTCTGCCACCAAGAGTTCATGAAAACCGTCCAAGTGATCGGGGGAGGTCTTGCCGGCCTTACCCTTGGCCTGCGCCTGCGTCGGCTCGGGGTTCCGGTGGAGCTGTTCGAGGCTGGCACCTACCCTCGCCATCGTGTCTGCGGTGAGTATCTGAGCGGTCAGGGTCACAACTTCCTAAAGACTCTCCTTCCCGAGCCGCTTCTAGCCCGATGTGGTGCCCGCACTTCCCGAACGCTTCGGATCTTTTGCGGAAGCCAGGCTCTGCCTCTCCAAGAATTGTCACGCCCGGCGCTTTGTCTTTCCCGCTATCGGTTGGATGAACTCCTCGCCCGGGAATTTTGCTCCGCCGGCGGGCGTCTTTATGTGCAGACCCGGCAGACACCTTCCAACAAGGAAGGTTGGGTCACCGCCTCCGGACGCCAGCCCTCCATCCGGCAAGAGGGATGGCGCTGGATCGGTCTCAAGGCCCACGCCTTCGATGTTTCGGTGGGTGAGGATTTGGAGATGCACCTGACCCCACAAGGCTACGTCGGCCTTTGTGCTGTGGAGGAAAATCGGGTGAACGTTTGCGGACTTTTCCGGACCCGGGAAGCCGTCCCCGGATTATCGGAACACTGGCGCGAATGGCTCGGAGGCTCGCCGGGCTCCACCCTTTTCGAACGACTAAGGAGTGCGCGATGGGATGAAAACTCCTTCTCCAGCATCTCCGCAATTTCCCTTCATCCCCGCCGGGCAGCGGAGCAGGAAGGCATTCGCGTGGGCGATGCGGTGACGATGATCCCTCCATTGACTGGCAACGGCATGTCCATGGCTGTGGAAGGCGCGTTTCTCGCCGCCGATCCCCTCGCGGGGTGGTCTTCCGGAAAAATGAGTTGGCAGGAGTGCTCCCGGAGAATTTCCCGTTCCCTCGATGGGATTTTTTCTTCCCGCCTTGCCTGGGCTCGCCGGCTTCAGCAGACCGTTCTCCATCCCCTCGGCCAACCCCTCGCCTGGAACTTGTCGCTTCTTTTTCCGAGTCTCCTCCGGCTCTTCTTCCGCCAGACCCGCTAAAATCCACACTTCGACATTTGGTAAAATCCCCAAATGAAAACGCGAAAACATTCCATGGAATGCGGGAGGGTGATTTTGCGCCGTAGAGGACTCGAACCTCTAACCTTCTGATCCGAAGTCAGATGCTCTATCCGATTGAGCTAACAGCGCCTGACTTCCCTAACTCTGCGCCAGTTTCCGCGCCGCCGCCAGATCCAGCTTGCCGCTCGCCAAGAGCGGGATTTTCTCCACCCGCTTGAACTTTCTCGGAATCCACAGGTTGGGCAGCTCCGCATCCCGCAGCGCTTTCTCCGCCTCGGCTGGATCCAAATCCGCCGCGTGTAAAACCACCAAAGACTCGCCCTTTTTCTCGTCCTCCACGGCCGTGACCATGACCTCCAACGCTCCCTCGTTCGCGCGCCCCGTTTTCCTGCACCACTTGACCAACTCCTCCTCCACCAGCCCATGGGGCACCATCTCCCCGCCGATCTTGGAAAATCTCGCCCGCCGGCCTTCAATGAAAAGAAAGCCTTCCCCATCCAATCGTCCGTAATCCGCCGAGTGATACCAGCCTTCCTGCAGCACTTTTTCCGTCAGATCCGGCCGGCCGAGGTAGCCCGGGAAAATGTTCGGTCCGCGAAACTCCAAGATACCCGCTTCGCCTGCCGGCAGCACCTTGCGGCTGTTTTCCTCCACCGTCCGCACCTCCATCCCGCCCACCGGTTTGCCGACCGATCCCGACCGCTCCGCCCCCGGCACATTGACCGAAACGACCGGCGACGCCTCGGTCATGCCGTATCCCTCATACACCTTCACCCCGATCTTTTCCGCAAACTCCTCCCGCAAGGAGGCTGGCAACTTCTCCGCCCCGGTCACCACCATCCTGAGTCTCCCGAGCTTTTCCTTGCCGGCACGCCGCATCAGCGCCCGGAGAAACGTGGGCGTTGTCACCAATAGCTCCACCCCATGACCAGAGATGACCTCCCCCAACGCGTGGGGATCCAGCGGACTGGGATACGTCACCACCTTCGGTCCACCCGTCAAGGGCCACCACAGGGTCACCGTAAATCCAAAGCTGTGGAAAAGGGGTAAGCACCCCAGCAGGGAGACAATATTGTGTTTTCCCAACACCCCCCGAATCTGGGCCAGGTTGGAGAGGATATTTCGGTGGGTTAAGACGACTCCCTTGGGTTCCCCCGTGCTTCCGCTGGTAAAAAGAAGCCCCGCCTCGCGATCCCCGCCTTCCTTGGCCACCCCCGCTAAAATCGACAACCAACTCCCGGGCAGCATCACTGCCAACAAGGACCAAAGGACCGCCTTTTTCTTTTCCTCTTGCAGCAAACTGGCCAAATCCAGCTTTCGTTCCACCCGGGGAAAATGTTCCCCCACCTTCTCCTCCATGGCCTTGGCCGTGATCACCGTCTTGAGACCGGTCTGCCGGACCGCCGACTCCGCCGCCGCACGCCCTGAGGTGAAATTCAGGTTGACCGGCGTCTTTCCGGCTAACACGCACCCCAGATTTGCGATTGTTCCTCCCGCTCCGGGCGGAAGAAGGAGCCCCACCCTGGATTCAGGAACTTCCCTTTGCAGCCTTCGGGACAGCGCCAAACCAGCCCCGAGCAAGATTCCTGCTTTGATCTTTCTCCCGCCCATACCGGCATCCACCAGTACCCACCGGGTAGATTCTTGGGCTAATCCTTCAACACAGGCCTGAGCTAAAGAATCCACCCGCCCAAACGCCTTCACTTTCGGCTTTTCCAGCCAGCAGCGCGACCTTGGGAAGAGCCCCGTCGTTCGGGAAGGGTGTCTGGAGTCATATTGCCCTTTGGCTCGGACCGATCCCATGCGGGTCCGCCTGGATAATTCCCCCGCTCATCGCAAGTAAAAGAACCGCTAAAAAAATTAATCAAATGGTGGTCATCCGCCCCATCTTTGTAGGTGACTTTTTCCAGAAGACCCTGCTTATCAAAAACCAAAATCAGCCGGTCCGTGCTGATCCTTCCCTCGGTGTTCGTGATCGAGCTTTTCCAAGTGGCCCGAAATTTTCCGGTAAAGGTGTGGTCAGTTTCAGCCGGGGCCCCAAATTGGGCGACAAAATCCTCATAGCGGCCCGCTCCAATTTGGTTCGCGGCCCTTTTGGCCTCCTCATAGAGACAGCCGGTCAGGCTGACTGCCAAGCACATTGCGCCCAAGACCCGACCCGGGCCACGCATCAGTTACTTGAAGAGGTTTTGGAAAAATCCGGCCGCTTCCTCTACCACGCCGGGCACGGGAACCCCGAATCCCTCCGCCAACTGGCTCACATCCTGCCCCATCTGCCCCGCCAGTTCCTTCATGTTCTGCAAAACCGCGGAGGTCGCCCGGGCGCTGATTTCATTGGAGATCGCGGCCGCGATGTCCGAGGGAGGTGCTCCGGAGGATCCGCCCAGATTGCTCATCCGAATGGTCCCCAGATTTAGTTTGCCCACCTTGACGATCCCCGAAGTCCGCACATCCAGCTTCACATCGTTCATGACCAGGGAATCGATTTTGAGTTTTTTCTCCTTATCGGATTTTCCCTTTTCCGGACGGGAAGACCGCTCATTCACTTGGGCCTTGAGGGCATTCATATTGTTCCGTTTGCCGCTTCCCTCAAAAAGAATTGCCACGTCGTTCAGATCGACCTTTGGAATGCGCACCACGGGAGAAGCGATCGACTTCAAATCAAGGTCCACCGTACCTTGGCCAATCGACAGAAGCTCCTCCCGGCTAAACCCCTTGGGGTTCCCCAAACGGAAATCCTTCAGCTGCCCATCCCCCTTGGTCAACTCCACGCGGATGCTGCCCAGATGAACATTGACCCCGGTGGCCTTTTCCGTGGCGCTAACGATGGCACCACGGATCAACCAGTCCTTCCCCTTGTAAAGCCACATCAGGCCGGCCACGGCCACCAAGGCAACGATCACCACGAAGTAACGGGATGCTTTCATGGATCATAGTATGACCTCTTTTCCCATGGCGGGGAAACGCGGAATTTTCCCCAACTCCGCTCTCGCCCCGGCCGCGGAACCTGCTAGTTTGAGATTTTTATGGTGAACCAGAAACTCAGAAATATCGCGATCATCGCGCACGTGGACCACGGGAAGACCACCCTCGTGGACCAACTCCTGCGCCAGGCCGGCACTTTTCGGTCCAACCAGGTTGTCGCTGAAAGAATGATGGATTCCATGGATCTTGAACGGGAACGTGGCATCACCATCCGGGCTAAGAACGCCGCTTTTGAGTACGAGGGGACCCGGGTCAATATCGTCGACACCCCCGGCCACGCGGACTTCGGCGGTGAGGTCGAGCGGATCCTCCGCATGATCGACGGGGTTCTGCTGGTCGTCGACGCTGCCGAGGGCCCCCAAGCCCAGACCAAGTTTGTTCTTCGCAAGGCTCTTGGCGTCGGCGCCAAACCCATCGTGGTTCTCAACAAAATCGATCGTGAGAACGCCGACCCCAAGAAGGTCCTCGACCAGGTCTTTGAGCTCTTTCTGGAGCTCGAAGCCACGGATGCCCAGCTCGACTTTCCCGCCGTATACGCCTCCGCCAAGGAGGGCTACGCCACCCTAAAATGGGAGGGCAAAGTCACCCCCGAAATCAAGGCCGCCGGCATGAAACCGCTCTTCGACACCATCCTGCAGGTCGTGCCCCCGCCTCCCGGCGATCTGAACGCCCCTTTTGCCATGCTCGTCGCCAACCTCGACCA
>RFWS01000131.1 GCA_009921985.1 bacterium
ATCGGGGTGTCCACGACGCGTTCTCCGCCGAACTCCTTCCAAAGATCCTTGGTGTGGGCAAAACTTCCACCCCGCTGCCCGATTCCCTCCCCGAAATACAGGGTGTGGGGATTTTTTCTCATCTCCTCCGCGATTCCATCCCGTACCGCATCCAGCCAACCCTGCACCACGGGAGCGCCGGTCGGCGTGCTGGAAGCCCCGTTCATGTGGGCGTTGATCGGGGTGGACCAAGCGTCCCGCAAATAAGTCGACAAGTCGGGCTCCGGGGAGCGGCGGGCGAACTCCACGGCGTCGTCGATCTCTTGGCGGACTTTTTCCTCCAGCGCGTCCACTTCGGAGGCCTTGGCTAGCTTCAAATCCTCCACCAACACCTTGCGGAACCGCGGAATCGGGTCGCGGCTTTTCCAAAGATTATACTCCTCCTGGGTCCGATAGGTCCCGTACAGCTGATCCCCCTCGTGGTGCCCGACCGTGCGATAGGTTTTGGACTCGATCAGGGTGGGCCCTTCGCCGCGACGGGCCCGGGCCACCGCCTCCGCCATCGCCCGCCAAACCGCCAGGACATCGTTCCCGTCCACCGCCACGCCCGGAATTCCATACGCGGCGGCCCGGGTCGCCACTTCCGTGTTAAGCGTGGCCATGGTGAGAGGAGTCGCAGTGGCGTAGAGATTATTTTCGCAGACAAAAATGGCGGGCGCTTTTTGCACCCCGGCGAAGTTCAGGCTTTCATGGAAGGCCCCGTGGTTGACCGCCCCATCCCCGAAAAAGGCCACGCCCACCTGATCGGTTTTCCGGATCCGCGCACCGATCCCCACTCCCACCGCGTGCGGGATGCCGGCCCCAACGATACCGTTGGTCCCATACACCCCCAACGAGGGATCATAAAGGTGCATGCTGCCGCCACGACCGCCGCAACAGCCCGTCTTCTTCGCATAGAGTTCCGCCATGAGCGAGCGGGCCGACATGCCCTTGGCGAGGGCGTGGCCGTGGCCACGATGGGTGCTGGTGATCCAGTCCTGATGGTTCAGGTGGGCGCAAATGCCAACGGCGGTGGCCTCCTCCCCCACATAAAGGTGGATGAAGCCGGGCATTTCTCCTTTTTTGTAAAGAATTCCAGCGGTCTGCTCGAAGTGACGGAGAAGGAACATCTTCTCATAGAGTCGCAAACACCCCTCTTTCCCCGGAATGGAAGGAGGGGAAGCCGCGCCGGAGGCGCCCGACCCCTTCTTGGTACGGGACTTTGGGGAAGCCGTTTTCACACCATGATCTTGGAGAGAGGGCAGTCGGGAGGGCTTTCTTTTTTCCTTTTTTGAGTGATGGATTTCCATGACCCATATTTCCGCTCTGGACTGGCATAGAGGGGTAAAATACGCCTATGATTTTCCATGCTTTTGAGTCCAGCAAAAATGAAAACCATCGACTGGTTGAGTCAGGTAAGGGAGGTCACCCATCCCCTTAGCCAGGCCCGGCCGTACTGGGTCCGAACTTTCCAGATTGGGGACAAAAAGGCCAAGCCCGGCCCTCCCCTGCCGCCCGAACAGCACCCGTATTGTGAATTCAACATGCTGCTGCAAGGATCCGGTCAACAGTTCATCGGACCGGAACGATTTGCCCGAAAAGCGGGGGATTTGATGATTCTGGGCCCCGGTATCCCCCACTACGGCTTGGCGAAAGCCGGCCCCTTAAGAACGATCACGGTATTTTTCCTTCCCACCCTTCTTTTTGAACTGGGTCCAGAGGCGGACGGAAGGCGGGTTCTGAGCCGATTCACCTCGTCCACCCCGGCCAGCCGCCGGCTGATCCGCCCGCCCGCAGCCCTCTCGCGGAACATGGCTTCGTATTTCGCGGGCATGTTGCTGGAGTTCGAAAAACCCAAGCCGGGGAGCGAACTCCGTTTCCGGGCTCTCTTGGGCATGGCCCTGACGGAGTTGTTGCGCTGGGAAGCCAAACAAAGGCCCCAACCCCAGATCACCACGGGCGTATATGACTGGGCCATGATTGAGCGGGTGCTCAGCTTCATGCAACTTCACTACAAGGAACAAATCTACGTCCAGGACATCGCCAAGTTTGCCGGCCTCAGCCAGGGAAGGCTTCAGTCGACCTTCCGTCGGGCCATGGGCATGAGTTGCATGCAATATCTCCGCTCCTACCGCATCACCCATGCCTGCGCCCTGCTCTGCCTGCCGGGGGCCCGCGTCACGGAGGTGGCGATGGAGGTTGGGTTTGAAACCCTCAGCCACTTCAACCTCTCCTTCCGCAAATTCTGCGAGTGTTCCCCCTCCGAATATATCCGCCGGCGGGGAAGGACCCTGCGGGCATCCTGAAATTTTTCTTTCCGCCAAAAACAAATGGTTTTCTCGGGAAACAGGTGGAGCCTTGGAGCCGTCTCTTCTCAAGCTATCCCATGAAGATTATCCGTTATTTGGACACGGGAGGGAAAATTCGTTACGGGTTCGACGAGCCCAAAAAAGGTATCTATCAGGTGACCGGAGACACCCTCGGACATTTTCAACCCACCACCCGGAAGGCCGAAGTCGCCAAAATCCTGGCCCCGGTCCAACCTCCCTTCATTTTTTGCATTGGCCTGAACTACCGGAAACATGCCGAGGAGGGCGGCGTTCCCCTTCCGAAATTTCCGGTGGTTTTCATGAAATCGACCGGAGCCGTGCAAAATCCCGATGACCCGATCGTCCTGCCTCGCGCTCTGCGGAGCGACAAGGTGGATTACGAGTGCGAGTTGGCGGTGGTCATCGGCCGGGGGGGGAAAAACATCCGTGAAGAGGACGCTTTGGAACATGTCTTTGGCTATACCTGCGCCAATGACGTCAGTGCGCGCGATTGGCAAAATGAATGGGGTGGTTCGCAGTGGTGCCGGGGAAAGACCTTCGACACTTTTGCCCCCCTGGGACCCTGCTTGGTCACCAAGGACGAGATTCCCAACCCGGCCGGTTTGGGAATCCGCACCTACCTCAACGGCGAGATCATGCAGAACTCAAACACGGAGGATCTCATCTTCAGCGTCCCCAAGCTCATTGCCTTCCTCAGTGGCAGCACCACATTGCCGGATGGCGCCGTCATTCTCACGGGAACCCCGTCGGGGGTGGGCATGGCGCACAAACCGCCGGTCTGGCTTAAAGCCGGGGACCGGGTCGAAATCGAGATCGACCGCATCGGCCGCCTGAGCAATCCTGTCGTCGAGGAAAAGGCCTG
>RFWS01000132.1 GCA_009921985.1 bacterium
AAGGAGAGACAAATCAAGGGCATCTGCGTGGATACCCTCAGCCTGGATTACGGTCCGACCGCCGATTTCCCCGTGCACTGCCGTTGGTTGGGAGCCGGTCGATGGGGCATGGAGTGCGTTGCCCGCCTCGGATCTCTCCCTCCCACCGGGGCGACCCTTATCGCAGCTGGCCCCATGATTGCGGGAAGCTCCGGCGGCCCGTCCCGCGTCCTGGCCTTGATTTAAATTTGTAGGAAGAGGGCAAAAACCTTACACACTCGCCAAAACGGCGAAGTGCCGGCCGGTCTTACCTTTCTCCCGGCGATAGGAATAAAAACGCTCCGGATCGCTCGCCGTGCAGAGGCCGCTGTCCACAATCTCCCCCACGCCTTCCGCTTTCATCTGCCGCAAAATCTCCCCGGCAAAATCCACGTCATAATGCGGTGGCCGGATGCATGGCCCCAGCAACCCCAGCATCCCGGCGGGATCGGCCCCGAACTCCTTTTTCATCGCCTGGATAGCCGCCGGCACGATCCCCAATTCCGTCCCCTTTCTTCCGCTGTGCACCAAACCGATCGCTCCCGTTTTTCCGCAATGAAGCCACACCGGTCCACAATCCGCCACCCGCACCACCAACGTCAGATCACTTTCCCCGCTGATCAACGCATCGGCCCCGGAGATCACTTTTCCGACTTCAGACCGCCCCACCTTGGCCACCCCGACCCCGTGGACTTGTTCCGCTGAAACCAAGCCGCCCGGCAGACCGCCAGCTCGCAGCCGCTCCGGCAGATCCTCCTTTTGGGGAGAAACCTCCTCTCGAAGGGTAAAAAAATGTGGGAGGTTCCGGCGGGTCAGTCCGGGGAAGCGAAGGAGATTCACTGACCCGACTGGAGCTTAACGTCGGTCGAGGCCTGCATGTTCACCTTCGGTTTTGGCGGCGCAACCGAGGCGGAAGGCTTGGGCACGGGCGGTGGATTCTTGGGGCCAAACGGCGAGGCCGTGGCCCGCTCCAACAGGGCCAAGGCCACGTTGTAGTCATATCTTCCCTGCAGTTCGTTGTAGCGGGCCTGCGTGAGATTCGACTGGGCGTTGATGATGTCCAGCTGGATTCCGGCCCCCACGTTGAAGCGAGCCTCGGCGAGACGAAGGCTCTCCCTTGCCTGCTCCACATTTTTCTGCTGCGAGATCACCAACTCCTGGGCCTCCTCCATTTTTACCACCGCATCGCGGACCTCGCTTTCCACCAACCTCCGTTTTTCTTCCACCGCCACCTCGGCGGCCGCGTATTGAGCCTTGAGTTGCTCCAGGCGTCCGGTCGTCTGCATGCCGTCAAACAGCGTCCAAGTTCCGGTAATGTTGGCCACCGGTCCATCCAAAGACTGGGTGAAGCTCGAACTGGAGGGATTCTGGATGACGTCGTAACCGCCGGAACCGACAATCTTGGGAATGAATGCGTCTGCCTTGGCCGCTTTGATCAGCTCTTGCTGGACCCTCAGCTCATCCTTCGTGGCACGCAGATCGGGACGGTTGTTGACCGCATTGATCAGGGAGGTGTCCAAATTCACGGAGATGGGCTGATACGGCAGGTCTCCGACCACCTCCACCGGAGGCAGCCAGTCGTCCGGTTGCTCGATCGGATAATCCATGGCCAGGATCCGTGCCAGCTGCACCTCAGCCACGCGCTTATTGTTCCGGGCCCGAATCAGCTGGGGCATGGTGTTGGCCAACTCCACATCGGCGGTCAGCACATTGAACTTGGTCACCGTCCCGGCCTTGAATTTTTTCTGCTGGAGGGATAGTTGCTGCTCCCGCAAACGCACAGCTTCGTCCTGTACATCGATGAGCGAGCGGTTGACCAAAACCGTGTAAACGGTCCGGCGAACCTGCAGCATCACCTCATCGACGGTGTTTTGCAAAAGCAGAACGGACTGGCTTTGGGCGATGCGGGCTGCGCGTGTCCGGGAAAGCCCGGCTCCTCCGTCAAAAAGGAGCTGAGTCACCCGGACCCCGGCGGTCCAGTTCATCTCGTCGGCTGAAAGAAACCCGGAATTTACCAGAACCCCGGATAAGGACTTGTTTTGGTACTCAAAAAGGCCGTTGGCCGTGACCTTAGGCAAGAGCTGGGCCCGAACCTCAATGGCCACTCCCTCCTTTCTCTTCACCTCCTCCTTGGCCCGGCGAATCTCGGTGTTCTGCTCCAACGCCAACGCCACGCACTGCGCCAGGTCCAACTTCCTGGATTTGAACTCCGGCACCGCTCCCTCCGCCATGGGAAGGGAGAGTTGCGGGCTCTCCTTGGTTTCCTGGGCCCACAGACCCACGGGGGAAACAACCAGCAGAAGGACGAGATTAGGAACGCGGAAGTTCACGACAGTACTCTTCCATCGCCCGATAGATCCGAACCCAGGCGTCCTGATCCGGTGAATCGAGCTTCTCCAAAATGCCGCCGAGATGATGCCGCAACTCCGCCTGCATCTTGCCCACCAAATCCCGACCCTTGGGGGTGATTTCCACCAGCTTTTGCCGCCGGTCACCCTTGACCGAAGCACGCCGGACCAGGCCGGCCGCCTCCAGCCGATCCACCAGTCCGGTCGTCGCGGAAGTCGCATGCCCCATCTGCTTGGCCAAGTGCCCCATCGGAACCCCCGACTCCGCCGCCAAAAACCCCAGCAAGGTGTACTGGGGAATGGAAAGCCGCTTGGCCGAGGCTTTCTTAAAGAGATCCAAAAGAAAACGCCTCTGCAAAACCGCGGCAATCCGGGCCAATTCAGGCACACGGGGGTCGGTCTGCTCCTTTACGGAGATTTCTGAAAACTTAAGCATGTGAAATATATAATCGGTGAAATATCAAGGGCGCACAAGTACTGAAAACCACTTAAAATTCATCCAAATAGTGTTGCCCGTTAGAGCCGTATTCCTATTGTTCAACGACTCTTATGATGAATTTTTTCGTCCAACACGCGTTGGAATCCAGCTTGGCGGCCGCCGGCCTCGGACTGCTTGCATCCTTCGGCCTGATCGCATGGATTCGCAGTCGTTCCGATGGAAATGACCGCATGCGCGAGGTGGCCGCCGCCATCCAGGAAGGTGCCGCCGCCTATCTGAACCGCCAGCTGCAGGCTATTTCCCTCATCGCCTTGGTCCTCTTTGGGGCGATCGTCTGGCTGAAAAACCTGCCGACCGGAATCGGTTTTGTCATTG
>RFWS01000133.1 GCA_009921985.1 bacterium
TGATGCCGTATTTCGTTCCCGCATGCCCGTTAAGCAACATCGGGACAAGAACGATCAGGTTACCGAGGGCCACGGTGCCGATGGCCTGCCACCAGTTCATCCCACCGGAGATCAGACTGCTGGCGAGCATGTAGGTCGGGATGCAGACCGACATCCCGATCCAGAGGTTGGCGATGTCGAGCGTCCCCCAGCGACGTTCGTGGGACGGAACCGGGGCCAAGTCAGAGTTGTAAAGCGGGCTGGTCTCAACGGCTTTCTGCTGGGCCGGACTTAGATCTGAAGAGAGTTCCCCAGCCACCATTCCTGTCTTTCCTGCCATACCACCTCCTTTAAGCCGCCAGAACTTTCCCACCATCACAAGAAGCACGCCATCTGATTTTATGATTTTCCCTTTTTTGCCAGGATGAAATTCCGCAGGATGCTTGGGATGTCGTCGAAAACGACCCTGGCGGATCAGTTGAAATCAGCACGGGATCGGGTGGATCTTAGGGAATTTGCCGGCGGCATGCCCCAGGAGCTGGCCACCCTGCCCCAGATCCGCTTTGGCCAAACCTGGTTCACCACCCCGCAAATCCTCAAAGTCATGGTTCCGGCCGGTCTCCTTGCCGCCATCGGATCCGTTTTTCTCGCCCGCTGGCTTCGAACCCTGCCCGGCATCCAGGAATTCATCCTAAAATTCCCGGGTACGGGGGATTTCGCTCTCCCCGTCCACGACGGATTTCCCCTCTGGCTCCGCACCGCCCACTGGCTCAATGCTTTTGTCATGATCTTCATCATCCGCTCCGGCCTCCAGATCCTGGCCGACCATCCGCGACTCTACCTCGATCCCGGATGCACCCCTGGACGGGAGTGGTTCCGCCTCCGCGGACCGGTGCCCAAGGACCGGGAATGGACGGCCAAGGAAGATAGTGTTTCCCTTCCAGGCTGGCTGGGGCTGCCCGGTATTCGGCACTCCGTCGGCCTCGCACGCTGGTGGCATTTCAGCCTGGATCTTGTCTGGCTGGCAAACGGCCTCGTTTTTTTTGCCCTGCTCTTCGGCACTCACCAGTGGCAGAGAATCGTGCCGGTTTCATGGACCGTCCTCCCCCACGCCATCTCCACTGCCATCCAGTATGTCTCCTTGGATTTTCCCCCGCCCTCCGGATGGGTTCAGTACAACGGCCTGCAGATGCTGGCCTACTTCAGCGCCGTATTCATCGCTTCCCCCTTGGCCGCGATCACCGGCATCCTGCAGGCGCTCCACCTCGCCACCGGCTGGTTCAACCGGCAGGTTGCCCGCACGCTCCATTTTTTTGTTCTACTTTTCTTCCTAGCCTTCGTCGCCGGCCATGTGTTTATGGTCTTTGCCACCGACCCCCTCACCAACCTCAACCACATGATCCGGGGTGTAAATGACAACTCTGGGTCTGGCGCCCTAGGTTTTGGCCTTCTGTTTTTGGGGGCAGCCGCGGCCTGGCTTCTCGCCTCACCCCTTACCCTGCGCTACCCGCGTAAAGTCCAGCACCTCGGACGGGCAATCGTGGGATGGGCGTATGACTCCATGGAAAGACTGCGTCCCGTGGCCCAATACTCGGAAAAGGACATCTCCCCGTATTTCTGGGTCAACGGAACCCACCCGCGTTCCCCCGAGTTTCTCCGGCACCTCTCCGAAAATTTCAAAAACTACCGACTCTCGGTTTCCGGAGAAGTGGAGGAACCGGCCGAATTTTCCCTGGAGGAACTCCGCACCTTCCCCCGGCATGAGCAGATTACCCAGAACTACTGCATCCAGGGTTGGTCCGGCATCGCCAAATGGGGCGGCGTCCGGTTGGCCGACATTATGGACCGAGTCCGGCCAAAATCCGGGGTTAAATATGCCGTCTTCTACTCGTTCGGTATGGGAGCCGGTCCCGATGCGGGGCCATATTATGACTGCCACAAAATTGAACACCTCCGCCATCCCCAAACCATCCTCGCCTACCAGATGAACGGGCAACCTCTCATCGAACCCCACGGAGCCCCCTTGCGATTGCGCAACGAACTGGAACTCGGCTACAAGCAGGTGAAATGGGTTCGGGCCATCGAATTTGTCGTGGATTTCCGCCATCTCGGTGCGGGTGAAGGCGGTTTTAACGAGGACCAAGAGTATTACGGTTTTCGCGCTCCCATATGAACCCTTCCGCCACCCCGACCTCTGGCTTTTCGTAAATGCCTGAACCAATTTACGAAATAAAAATCAGTTTCGCCCCGGCAATCAACAACACCACGGACAGTAAACGCCGAATCAACACTGCCGGATAGTGTCGACTGCCCAACCGAGACCCAGCCCAACCCGCGGCCCCCACGACGGCAAGAAGCCACAGTCCGCTCGTAGGAAACTCCTGCGCTGCCGCAAAATGCCCGGCCAAGCCGGCGATGGAGTTGCCCAGAATGAAAACCGCTGAGACCGCGGCTACGGTCTTGGTCGTGCCCCAACCGCGCCAAAGCATCCAGGGAGTCAGAAAAATTCCCCCACCCGTGCCGGTCAACCCGGCCAAGAGTCCCAACCCTGCCCCGGTTCCCACCAGAATTCTCCGAGACGGCGGGTGAACCTGTTTTTCCTCCTTGGCCCTCACCCAAAGACGGTAGGCCGAGAACCAGAGGACCAAACCCACCAACCACTGGAACCACTGGGCCGGGAGCCTGAGATATCCCCCCAGAAGCGCGAAGGGCACGGATCCCATCAACAAGGGAGCCAAAAGCTTTCTGTTGAAATGGCCGGCCCGAAAAAAATTCCACGAGGCCAGAATCGAAACCACGATATTGAGAGCCAGAGCCATGGGTTTGATCTGTTGAACGGGCACAGAGCAAAGCGCCATCACGGCGATGTACCCCGAAGCCCCACCGTGGCCGACGGAAGAATAAAGAAATGCCACCAAGCCGATAGCGAGAACCACAAACCACCAATCCATCGCCAACCCTAGCCCGTCCGAGCCGTCATCGTCACGCCAACCGCTGACTTTCCCTTAAGAATAAAACCGTTATCGTGGATTATGGCTTTACGCGCCCTTGGCACCAAAACTCCCGTCCCGAGCCATCCCTCCAAGGCTCGGCTCGAAACCTTCCCCAACCCCAAACCCGGGCGACCCTACGA
>RFWS01000134.1 GCA_009921985.1 bacterium
GAGATCAGGCCCGGATCAGCGGAGGCCACCGTTCGGGTGGCACCAGCCCAGGGAAAGAAATGCGATCGCTGCTGGAAGCATGAAGAGAGCGTGGGGCGGGTTTCCGAACACCCGGGACTTTGCGATCGGTGTGCGAGGGTGGTGAAGGAGATGGTTTGAGTTCAGGCCGTTATGGCGGAGGGTGGTTTTGGCCGGTGGCTTTGGTGATTTTGACCTCCGACCAGGCGCTGAAACTCTGGGCCGAGCAGGCTCTGAAGATTGGGGCAGCGATCCCCGTCATCCCGGGATTCTTTTCCCTGACCCGGGTCCATAACACCGGGGTGGCTTTCGGGATGGCGCAGGGCAACAACCTGCTCACCGGCTTTTTGGCCGGAGCAATCCTGATGTGGGCAGCTTGGTTGGCCCGGGGATGGGATTGGAATCGCCGTTTTGTTCAGCTGGTGGCGGCGATGGTGGCCGGTGGGGCGGTGGGCAACCTGATCGACCGTGCGCGCTTGGGGTACGTTCTGGATTTTTTTGACTTTCATTACCGGGGCTGGAGTTGGCCAGCCTTCAATATCGCGGACGCCAGTATTAGCGTGGGGGTGGGGCTATTGGCCCTGTGCTGGCTGGCAGGGAAGTCGCAGGAGAAGCGGTCCGGGTAGAATCAGCTGTTTTTGATGCGGGGATCGCCGTCGGGAGAATCCAGATGGCGTTTTTGGACCTTGCGGACGTGGTGCATGGCCAAGGCACCGCCGAGGGCAAACAAAACCATGATCGGATACCAAGCAGCCCAGCCGAACTTTTTGATCAGCAGTCCACTGGCAAAAAGGCAGATGGCGGAGCCGTAATACTGGAAAGAGTCGATCACTCCGGCCGCAAAACCGGCCATTTTCTTCCCCCCGATATCCATGGGGGCGGCCGCGCCCACGACCGAATGGGTGGAGTTCACGGTGAAGGAAACCAGCACCAGGAAGAAACCGCCCAGCGTCACCCCGAGCAGGCCAGGTTTGATCAGGCCGGAAAACATCATCAAAGCCGCCAGAGCAATCACCCCCGCTTCCAGGAGATAAAGAAAACGGGCCACGGGGGAGCGGTGTCCGCCAAAAAACCGGTCGGAAACCCATCCGGAGATCACGGATCCCAGAATCGCCATGGTGGTCATGAGGTTCAGGATGATAAGGACGGAAAGCGGCTTGGCTTTCATGTCGATCCCGAGCTGTTGGGTGAAAAAAAGAACCGACAGCTGATCGGAGCTGTGTCGCACGGCTCCCGTGCAGGCGTAAGCGGCCGCATAAAACCACACGAGAGGGTGGGTGAAAATGGTGGTGAAGCTCTCCTTTAAAGAAACGCGGGTGCCGGCGGTGTCGTCCAGCTCGTCGTGAATCGCTTTCGGAAAACCTGCCTGACCGGGCTCCTCCTTGGCCGCCCATGCCATCCAAACCGCGGCGGCCGCGGTGACAAACGGCGGTACGATGAAGAGAACCCGCCAGGAACCCGGTTCCACCACCCAGGTGCCTATGAACCAGAGTCCCACGGTGAAGCCGGCGAGCAGGAAGGGGGCGAGGGTGTTGATGGCGTATTGCCCGAGTTGGATCATGATCCCAAAGATGCCGGCGAAAGTTCCGCGTTCCTGCCGGGCAAACCAGGCGGCGTTGATTTTGATCATGCCCGGAGCGCCGCAGGACTGGAACCATCCGTTGAGAATGGCAATCAAACCGAAGGTGGTGAGCGTCCCCACAAACGAGGAAAAGCCGAAGATGAAATTACAGACAATGGTGCCGGCCGCACCGATCAGCATGGAGGTTTTGCCACCGATCCGGTCGGCCAGGAGTCCGTTGACCAGTTGGCCGGTGCCGTAGGCGAGGGACCAGACGACCCAGATCTGCGTGATGGCCGCCACGTCGAAATGGAATTCCTCCACCATGCCTGGGGTGGCGAAGCGGAAATTGTACCGGGCCATGTAATAGGAGGCGTAGAGAACCCCCAGGGCGCCCCAGTTGAGCCCGCGGCGGGCACGGAATCCGGGAGGGTAAGATGGTCGCGCCGCCATCGTGGAAGCCATTCCGAAACCTAGCGAGAACGCCGCCATCGTGGAAGCCATTCCGAAACCTAGCGAGAATCGCGGGAGAAGGGGAAGGAAAGAGGATGGGGTTGGGGGATATCTTTTGGCACAATCGACTCGTGCAACTACGCAAGTACCGTCACCTGATTTGGGACTGGAACGGCACCCTGCTGGACGATGCCTGGCTTTGCCGGGAGATCATGAACAGCCAACTTCGGCGGAGGGGATTGCCGGAGCTCTCCGCAGAGCGTTATGAGGAGGTCTTTGACTTTCCGGTGGAGAAATATTACCGCGCCGTTGGTTTCGACTGGGCTCGGGAAAGTTTTCAGGATGCCGGGACCGAATTCATCGTGGAGTATGAAAAGCGGAAGAAGGAGTGTTCCCTCCAGACTGGTGCCAAGGAGCTTCTCGGAAGAATTGCGGAGGGGGGTTGGTCCCAGGCGGTATTATCAGCGTACTCCCACCACACGTTGGAGGAGTTTTTGGGGCACTTCGGGGTCCGTCATCATTTCCGCAGCGTGGCCGGGAGTCGAGACCACTATGCCTCGGGCAAGGTTGGGCATGGCCTGAAAATGTTGGAGGAACTCCACGTTTCGCCGCAGGAAACGCTTTTGATCGGTGACACCACGCATGACGCCGAGGTGGCAAAAGCCATGAGGGTGGACTGTCTGCTGGTCCCTTGCGGGCACAATAGCCTGGTTCGTTTGGAGCAGTGTGGTGTTTCCATGGTCCGGGGGTTGGGTGCCTTGCGTTTGGAATAGGAATTCCGCCGGAATCAGGAACCGCTAGCTTCAGGAACAAGATGAGGATCGTCCTTTTGGATTACGGCCGGGGGAACCTCCGGAGTGTGGAGCGTGCTTTGGCCAAAGCCGGGGCGGACGTGGTCTGCTCGGAGAAAGCCGGCGCCATCCAGGATGCTGACTGTCTGGCCGTTCCCGGGCAGGGCTCTTTTGGCGATGCCATTCAGGGTTTGAAGGAGCGGGGTCTCTGGGAACCCCTGAAAACATGGCTGGGCGAGGGGAAGCCTTATCTCGGCATC
>RFWS01000135.1 GCA_009921985.1 bacterium
CAAGCCTGCACAAATCGCCGCCGAATAGGTGCAACCGGTTCCGTGCGTCTCCACCCCGCGGATCCGCCGGGCCGAAAACACCCGCGTTTTTCCATTGGGCCAGGCAAGAAAATCCTGCGCCCGATCCAACCCCAGATGCCCCCCTTTCACCAGAAAGGGCACCTTCCACCTCCGCGCCAACTCCACCGCCGCCTCTATCGCTGCCTCCGGAGATTTCAACTTCCGCCCCAGCAACCGTGCCGCTTCATCTAGATTCGGCGTAACCACGACCGCCAAGGGAAAGAGTTCCCGTGCCATGGCCTGCTCCGCCTCGGGCTTCAACAGGGCCGCCCCGCTTGTCGCCACCATCACCGGATCGATCACGCCCGGATGATCCCGGAAGAAAAAAGCATTCCCGTCTTGGCCGCGGCCACGGGAAACGCCTCGAACACCAGCCGGATTTGCTCCGCCACCATGGCAGGCTCCTCCGCCTTGATCCGGGAAACCCTTCCCGGATGCTCCGCCACCACACAGGTCACCGCCGTGGTTCCATAAACCCCATAACGGGTAAACGTTTTGAGATCGGCCTGGATCCCCGCACCCCCGGAGTTGTCCGATCCCGCAATCGTCAGACAGACGGAGGCCGTTCGGTTCATGGACAAATCGGACCGCACTGTCCCAAAGGAAAAAGGGATAACTGGGTCAGTCTTGGTCTTGGCCAAAAGCCAGATTCACCATACTGAAAGCGATCGCGGCAAAAGCCACGAGGACGCAGGTGGCAATGGTTCTCCATAAAACGTCCCGCCCGGTAAACTGCCACACCGCCATAATGGCGGCCACCAGGGAGATCAGGATGCAAAGGGAAACCACTGTGAACACACCTTTTCGGACAAACTGCTGGTCCAGCATGCCCTTTCTCTTTTTTGAAACCAACACGGGGGGAGTGCTCATACCTCAAGGCTAAAACACCCTCGAAGAAAGCAAGAGCATTTAATGGGATAAAGCTAAATGTGAATCGCGTGGCCGACCGCTGCTTCGGTCGCTTCTTTGATCATCTCGGTCAGCGTCGGGTGGGCGTGAATCGTATGGGCAATCTCGTCCGCGGTGGCTTCCAGGGTCATTCCCAAGCCCACCTCGGCAATCAGTTCCGTGGCCTCTGCCCCGATGATGTGGGCACCCAGAATCTCCCCGTGGGGTTCCCCAATGAGAATCTTCACCAGCCCCTCGGAATCCCCGCTGGCCACGGCCCGGCCGCTTGCCCGATACGGGAAACGTCCCACCTTAAACTTCAGCTTCTTCTCCTTCGCCGCGGCTTCCGTCAGACCGATGCTCGCCACCTGCGGTTGGCAGTAGGTACAACCCGGAAAAACCCCGACTTTTTTGGGTTGATACTTCGGATCAAAAATTCCGTTTACCGCCTCGATCGCCTCAAAAGAGGCCACGTGGGCCAGCCAAGGCGGACCGATGATGTCCCCGGCGGCATACACCCCGGCCATCGAACTCTTGTACCGCGCATCGGTCTTCACATACCCGCGATCCAACTCCAGCCTCACTCCCGCATCCAAGGCGCCCTCCAAATTCGCCTGCACGCCCACGGCGCAAAGCAACGCTTCAGCTTCGAGCGCCTTGGCGTTCTTGCCGCCCAGCTTCATCTTCACGCCCGAAGCGGTTACCACACAACTTTCCATCGAGGCGTCGGTCAACACCGTGATTCCCTGCTTGGCCAGGCTCTTCCCCAATAGATCGGAAATCTCTTCATCCTCCACCGGCAACACCCGCGGCTTCATCTCCACCAGCGTCACTTTCGTTCCAAACGAGTTCAGGAAGTAGGCAAACTCCACCCCGATGGCTCCGGCTCCGAGAATGACGATGCTCTTGGGCTGCTTTTTCATCTCCAGCGCCTCGCGACTGGTCATCACCTTCTTGCCGTCCACCTTCAGCCCGGGCAGAACCCGGGGCACGCAACCGGTGGCGAGAAGCACGTTCGTGGCTTCGACAGTCTGACTCTTGCCATCGACCGTCTTCACCTTGATTTTTCGGTCGGCACCCAGCTTCCCCTCGCCGACAAGGTAGTCGACTTTTTTGGCTTTCAGCAAAAACTCCACCCCTTTGGCAATCCGGTCGGAGACCGAGCGGCTCCGCCCGATCACCTTGGCGAAATCAAAGGAAACTTTGCCGGTGGTGATCCCGTAATCCTCCGCATGGAGGATGTGTTGGTAAATTTCTGCGTTTTTCAGCAGGGACTTGGAGGGGATGCAACCCCAGTTCAGACACGTCCCGCCCGCCCGCTCTTTTTCAACCACGACAACTTTCTTGCCCAGTTGGGCAGCCCGGATTGCACCGACATACCCGGCCGGTCCACCCCCCAACACCGCCAAATCATAAGAAGCCATGGTCTTGGTCCTTTCCGGCCCTAGAGAAGAAGAACGCCGGGATTTTCCAGAAGTTCTACCAGAGCCTTAAGAAACTCACCGGCCAGCATGCCGTCGACAACACGGTGATCGGCGGACACCGTCAGGCTCATCCGTTCGCCCGGAATCACCGCTCCATTGGAGGCCAACACCGGCTTCTTCACGGTCGCTCCCACGGCCAAAATCGCCGCCTGCGGAGGATTGAGGATCGCGGCGAAACGCTCCACCCCCACCATGCCGAGATTGCTGACCGTAAATGTTCCGCCCGTGTACTCTTCCGGTTGCAGTTTTCCGGCCTTGGCCTTCGCACCCAACTCCTTCGCTTCCCGCGCAATGGTGCGGAGATCCTTGGCGTGGGCGTTCTTAATCACCGGGGTGATGAGCCCGTCCGGAAGCGCCACGGCAAAGGCGAGGTGGACGGAGCCATGTTGCCGGATGGAATTCCCCTCCCAAGAGGAGTTCACGGTGGGCACGCGACGAAGAGCCTCCACCGTGGCCTTGAGAATGAAATCCGTCACCGTCAGCTTGAGGTTGGCCTTGGCTAGCTCCAGCGCCTCGTTGGCGGAAGCCCGGAGACGGCCAAGCGGTGCGGCATCGGCCTCGCGCTCGACGTAAAAATGGGGCGCGGTTGTTTTGCTCTCCACCAAACGGCGAGCGATCGCCGCCCGC
>RFWS01000136.1 GCA_009921985.1 bacterium
ACGATTGAAGCTGGTGCAGGGGTTCATCCAGGCAGGAGCCCGTCCGGAGTGGATGATCCTCGAAGTGTTACCGGTGATTCCTCCGGATCTTCGTCCGTTGGTGCCGTTGGAAGGGGGCCGCTTTGCCACCTCCGACCTGAACGATCTTTATCGCCGGGTCATTAACCGGAACAACCGTCTCCGGAATCTTCTCCAGCTGAAAACACCGGAAGTCATCATCCGCAACGAAAAGCGGATGTTGCAGGAGGCGGTCGACGCCCTCATGGACAACGGCCGTCACGGCCGTGCTGTCACCGGGGCGGGGAACCGTCCGCTCAAGTCCTTGTCCGACATGCTCAAGGGCAAGACCGGGCGTTTCCGGATGAATTTGCTCGGCAAGCGCGTCGATTACTCCGGTCGTTCCGTCATCGTGATCGGACCCGAGCTCAAGCTGAACGAGTGCGGTCTGCCGAAGAAGATGGCTCTCGTATTGTTCGAGCCTTTCATCATTCGTCGTCTCAAGGAACTCGGCCAAGTGCACACCGTCCGCAGCGCAAAAAAGATGATCGAGAAGAAGGAGTCCATTGTGTGGGACACCCTCGACGAGGTGACCCGCGAGCACCCTGTGCTCCTGAATCGCGCCCCGACCCTACACCGTCTCTCCGTCCAGGCGTTTGAGCCCAAGCTCATTGAGGGCGACGCGATTCGGATCCATCCGCTGGTCTGCACGGCTTACAACGCGGACTTCGACGGCGACCAGATGGCAGTGCACGTTCCCCTGAGCGTGGAAGCCCAACTTGAGGCACGCCTACTCATGCTGGCTCCGAACAATATTTTCGGACCCAGCAATGGTCGTCCGTTGCTATTACCTCACCCAGAATCCTCTTAAATCAACGGAAAAGGCATCAGCCGATAAAAAGAAACGGCTGAGCGTCTTTGAGCACGCGGATGAAGTAGATTTTGCGACGAGCGAGGGAAGTGTTAAGACGCATGACTTTATCCTGTTTAAGAATCCCGACTTCGGGCGTGAGACCGTTTTTGGTGATGCGACCAAGAAGTTTATCGAGACCACCCCGGGTCGGGTCCGCTTTAACGGAATCTGGCCATCGGAAATTGGTTTCTTCAACAAGGCGGCCGGCAAGAAGCAGCTCGGAGAAATCATCCTGCGTTGCTACGAAAAGTGCGGCCATGCCCAGACCGTGGTGTGCCTAGACAAGCTGAAGGATCTCGGCTTCTCGTCCGCCACCCGTGCGGGAGTTTCCATCGGAATTGACGACATGATCATCCCGGAGGACAAGCCTCAGGTGATCGATCGCGCCCGCCAGGCAGTCAGTCAAGTGGAGAAGCAGTACCGAATGGGCGCCATCACGGACGGCGAGCGGTACAACAAAATTGTGGATATTTGGACCCAAGCGACGGAGGAAATTTCCGCCGCTATGTACCGCACCCTTGAACACAACGAAGGTCGGAAGGACTTTAATCCGGTCTACCTGATGGTGGACTCCGGGGCACGAGGCAACCGCAACCAGGTCCGCCAGTTGGCAGGCATGCGCGGTCTGATGGCCAAGCCTTCGGGTGAAATCATCGAACGACCGATCACGGCGAGCTTCCGCGAGGGGCTTTCTGTGCTCGAGTACTTCATCTCCACCCACGGCGCCCGCAAGGGTTTGGCCGACACCGCATTGAAAACCGCGGACTCTGGTTACATGACCCGCAAACTTTGCGACGTGGCCATGGACATCATTATCCGGGAGCCGGATTGCGGCACGGAACGCGGCATCTGGGTGAAGGCTATTCTGGAAGGGGACGACGAAATCGTCCGCTTGCGCGACCGAATCTACGGACGCACATCCGTGGACGACATCGTGGATCCCGTCAGCAAGAAGAAAGTCGTCTCAGCCGGGGAGATTATCAGCGAGAAAGCCGCCGCTGCAATCGAGGCGTTGGGCATGGAGCGGGTAAAGATTCGTTCCGCCCTGACCTGCGAAACCAAGCGTGGCGTGTGTGCCTCCTGCTACGGTCAAAACCTGGCGACCAACCAACCCGGCAAGCTGGGTGAGGCGGTGGGCATCATTGCCGCCCAGTCCATCGGCGAGCCCGGCACGCAGTTGACCATGCGGACGTTTCACATCGGTGGAACGGCTTCCCAGGTCTTCAAGCAGCCGCAAATCAAGGCTAAGCACGAAGGGACGGTTCAGTATACCGACCTCCGCACCGTCAAGGCGCTGGAGGGACACGACATCGTCCTCAACAAAAACGGCTTTATCAGCCTGCATGCGGAAGATGGCCGGGAGTTGGAACGTTATCCCGTGGTGATCGGATCCATGATCTCGGTTCCTGAGGGTGGCAAGGTAAAGAAGGGCCAGACCTTCGTGCAATGGGATCCGTACAACATCTCCATTCTCACCGAGAAAGCCGGTCGGGTGGAGTTTAAGGACATCCTCGAGGGGGTGACCATGAAGCGGGAAACAGATGAAACCACCAAGCTCGTTGGCACCGTCATCATTGAGCATAAGGAAGACCTGCATCCGCAGATCGCGGTGGTGGATGAAGCTGGTGCGGTGGTTGCTGCCTACAGTATTCCTGCCGGGGCCCACATCGAGGTGAAGGACGGGGAAAAAGTCCGGGCCGGACAACGTCTGGCCAAGACGCCCCGGAAAGTCACCAAAACCAAGGACATCACGGGCGGTCTGCCGCGCGTGGCCGAGTTATTTGAGGCGCGTCGCCCGAAGGATGCGGCCGAGATCGCCAAGATCGACGGCATCATCGACCTGCAGGGGAACGTGCGCGGAAAAAAGAAGCTCGTCATCAAGGACACCGAGACCGGTGCGGAGGAGGAACACCTCATCCCGCTGTCCAAGCACTTGATCGTCTACAAGGGCGACACGGTGAAGAAAGGTCAGCAGTTGACCGAAGGTCCCGTCGTCCCGCACGAAATCCTCGAGGTTTGCGGACCGCAGGAACTCCAGGAGTACCTCGTGAACGAGGTGCAGGAGGTGTACCGGTTGCAAGGCGTTGAAA
>RFWS01000137.1 GCA_009921985.1 bacterium
TTCATTTGGTCCATTAGCTCAGTTGGTTAGAGCGCTACCCTGTCACGGTAGAGGTCGACGGTTCAAGTCCGTTATGGATCGCCAGGAATGAGATTTTTAATCTTAATATGTGAGACGCCCGCAGGATTGAAGGCAGGATTTTTGTGTTACGAATCACAAAAATAATCCCCTGAAAAGCTTGTAAATGTCAGTGGGCCCTGGTACAATTTCCGCATGTTCAAATCATATTGGTATGTCTGTACATCTTGTGATGCATCTATTGAGATCGTATCTAAGGGGATACATTTTCAGGACCCGTCCTGTAACTGTTCAGACCCAGCAGTTGTGTGGTGTCAGACCAGTGTGGTAGAATCAGACCCTACAAACGAAAGGAATACAATGGAAACAACAGATACATTCGGAGCCACAGTAACACCTATGGTTCCTGAATCATATAACGCTAATATCCTTGTGACATACAAAGATATTACTAACGGCGTTGCAACATATCCAACAGTAAAGGTAAATGACCTTGAGTGGAAGTTAGAACGAATTAAGCGACTAGAAGAACAGTTGTCTCGCTCTAACAGCACAATTGGTAAAATCATTGATAACCTAACTGAAGACTATTGGTTTAATCCTAATACAGAGAAAGAAGAAATTCTTAGCGACCTCTGTACAATTCTAGACCACCAGCCAAAGAAGGAAATTCAATTCGAAGGCACAATTTATATTTCAGGTCGTGTTGATGTACCTCTTTCAGAGTACGAAGACTTTGACCTTGATGAAATTATGTCAGAACTTTCAGTTGATATTTACAATGGCGATGTTGTCATTGATGAATTCCACACAGAAGATGTGCGTGAAGTCTAATGTACTTTGAGTTGACTGCTCCTGATAGGCTGTCTATGGAGATGGCCTATTGGGATGCTCAGGTATTAGGACTTGACCCAGTCGCATTAACACCGTTGACATTCAATATCGGAACTGGTAACATTGAGAAGGTAAGTCGCCTTCGAGATAAGTATAATCTAATAGAGAGTTATACATCAGACTACGAACCGACTGGATATACAAGGAGATAAAATGGATTACCAAGATGGATTTGAAGATGGTGTTAAGTTTGCACGAGAAGTTATTGTGAATAACATTCGACTGTGGGCTGAAACATCAGAGGACGGGCAAGTAATGGACGATGTTGCTGACCGTCTTGAATTCGGAACGGTAGACTATGACCTCTGAGGATCTAAACGTAATTTATTATTGTGATAGCTGCAGCGTGGCTCGTGCTTCATATCTAATTAAACTATTAGATGGTGAGTTGGCATTCTGTGGCCATCATTATAATAAATATAAAGAGGCCCTTGACAAAAAGGCCTACGAAGTGATAGAATTAAATAAAACAGAAGAAGCAGTACCTCAACTAGAAAAGGCGGAATAAATATGGGAGATAGAGCAAACTTTGGATTCGTCCAACCTAACGGTAATACAATTGTACTATACGGGCACTGGGCTGGACATAACATGCTAGCACAATTAGCGGAAGCGGTTTTTAAAGCACGGCCACGTTGGTCCGACCCTTCATATGCAACACGTATCACAATCAGTCAAATGATTAATAATGACTGGGGCTCAGAAACTGGATGGGGCCTGCATGTAAATGAGATTGGCGATAACGAGCACAAGATTGCTATCGTTGACTTTGAACAGCAAACGTTTAGTCTTCATGAAGAGGCTCCACGTAATGACAAAGACAACAAGGTGAATGGGATGAGCAATCAGCCACTATTTACCATGGACCTGTCTAACTTCGTAGAGAAATACGCAGACGTAACTCTATCAGTTTAGTTAACTGCAATATGATATAATATGAATAGGTCCTAGCGGGCCTGTTCATTGAAGTAAGGTGCGGCTACCAGGGAATCTCCCAAGTCGCTAAGTAAAGCAGCGTATACTTAATTCCTTTCGTTCTGCTAGCAGCCTTGCTTATCTTAAGATCTCTCAGCTTAGCTGGGAGATTTTTTGTTTTGCCCGCAACGGATGAGGGTAGCATATTCTGTTTACGGAAGTCAAATATATTTCCTGGAAATCTCACATATTGAACATATATTTATTTAAAGCTTGATCGTGTGGTGTAAAACACACCCATATTGCATAGACAAATGTCAGTGGTTCATTATATAATTAGGTCATATCGAAAGGAGACATAATGCCAAATTGGTGTTATAACACATTAACAATTCAAATTAATGCTCATGGATTCCCCACCAAAATTCAACAGGTAACTTATTCTAATCCTGTCTTTGCATTCTTCAATATTCACTCATATAAGGATGACGGTATTACTGATGAGGAATATGCCTGCCAGCCTGACCGTGGTGGCGTAGATTTAAATGACCCTGATTGGTTCCGTAAGTCTGTTGAGTTTGCTAAAACTCAGAAGGATTGGTATTCATGGAACAATTCTAATTGGGGAACTAAATGGGATGTTGCTGTCCGTGACGGAGATGAATATCCAAATACAGAACTAATTGAATATAAATCAGAAGGTGATGACAACTGGGTTATCTATAAATATGAGACTGCATGGTCTCCTGCTGTAACTATCTTAACTAAACTAAGTAATCTTGTTCCGAACAGCCTGCTCACATTAGAGTATGAAGAAGAAACAGGTTGGGGTGGAGAATATGAGATTGTTCGTGGTGAAGTTAAAGAGATTCTTAGTTATGAGAACCGTTGCTTTGCTTGTCAATCTTTTGATTGTCTTGAATACTGCGAGAATGACTGCGGTGAATTCTGCTCTGAATGTAATGACGGCTCTTGGCAAGATGAAGAGGCAATGGCACAATGTCAGACCCATATGGTATTCTTGGAATCTACAGAAAAGGCGGAAGTATGAGTTTCTTAGAAAATGAAAACCAAATGGTTATAGACGCAGAGTATTCCTATATAGGAGAACAAC
>RFWS01000138.1 GCA_009921985.1 bacterium
CGCCCTGGTGGTGCAGGGTGGAGATGCCAAGGAGGCTGCGTCCCTGCGGGAAGCGTGCGCGCTGAACCTTAAGCGCTTTTTCCTTCGGCCGGACCGAAGCAGGGATGATGAGGATCCGTATCGCATTCTGGACACGGTGGAAATCAAGACCACGTGGCATCCGGTGGGCGGATAAGTTATATCCCTAAAGTACTAATCATTAAATTATTACATTTGTAGGGCCATCTTAGCCTTAGCAGAGTGGGCTGATTGAAAGCCCTTCTAAAGAGCATTCTGTTGTGCGGGGTCTTGGCAGTTTTTCAGTCCGTGATCTGGGCTGAGATGGAGCTGACTCCTGTGCAGATTGCACAAAAGGCCCGGGACAAGGATCTGGAGAATCTCCGAAAGTATGGTTCAGAACCTTGTGTTTTAGAGGAGGTCAAAGAGGAGCTGAACGACTGAACGAAAAGGGAATGGTGGAGGAGACGGAGGTGAAAACCCGGCGAATTGCGGCCTCCGCCGCACCGTCTCCCGGGGGTAAAGAGACCGAGAGGATCTCCCCGGAGCTGCACCAAAAAAAGCCGACTGAGGACAGCTCAATCCTGGATCATCTCGAGCTTTTCGAATGGAAGCTGGAGGCGGAGGATGAATCCCAGGGGGAACCCTGCTACCGACTGGGCTTCACTCCGCAGAACGGGGTGAAGGCCTTGGGCGGGCGGGACGAGGTGATTGCCAAAACCCGCGGGCGGTGCTGGGTGGCCAAGAGCGACTTTTCAAAAAGGCGTCTGGAGGGGTGTTTGACCCGGCCGGTGGAGGTCCTTGGTTTTCTGGTGAAGGTGCGCGAGGTGGATTTTCTCAGCACAACCCGACGTCTGGCCAGGGGGGTCGCCGCGCCGCAGCAGGTGTGCTACCGGTTCTGGGTGGAGGTTTTTCCGGTTTTTGAATTCCACGAAAGACACACCCAGAAATTTGATTTCGTTGAGACCGCCCAAACTCCGGCCTTGCCCCAGGATCAAAAGGGAGGGGTGGCGGGTTTGAACTGAGCGGAGACGTCCCCGGCGAGATCGAGGGCGCCGGGGGTGAGGGAGAGGGCCGGCTGGGCTTTCTCCGGCTTGAAATCGGAAAAATCCACCCAGAAGAAGTTGGGCGTGGTGGTCAGCTCGAACCCGTAGATGCCGTGGGTCAGGTCGGCCACGGTGCGGTACTCGGTGTTATAGACGGGGAAGCCGTCGCCCAGCTTGGTGTAGGGCGTGCCAAAAGGAACCGAAACACCCCGGATGGCGGCCAGAATGGTGGCGAACGCCTCCTGCATATCTTTTGGTTCAGGAAAGAATTTTGAGAAGTAAGCGGCCCGTTGGAAGCGGTCCGGGGCGGAGATGTTGCCGGGGACAGGGGTGTCCTGGCCGGGCTGGCTGAAATCCATCTTGGCCAGCAGGGCGAGTTGGTCGTCGTAGGGGGGGTCGTTGGTCATAATCGTGAATTGCCGGCCTTGGTGGATTTTTGGTTTTCCATGGATGTACTCAATGATGGCGGAGTCCCCGGTTTTGTCCTCAAGGGCCAGGTGGATGGTGGCGTCATGTCCGTGGGCCTGAATCATCACAGGTTGTACATTCTTCAAAAGGGCAAGGGCCTCCTTCACGGTGGCCGCCTGGTCGAGGACGTATTGAAGCCAGAGGATGGCGGAAATGCCCTTTTTCCTGGGATCGCGCGGACCGAAATCGGTTTTGGCGAGGTAAAGCAGGTGGCCGCCCAGGCCTTTTTCGTTCATGCCGTCCACGGTGCCGACCCCATAAATTCCGACGGCCAAGCTGGCGTATTTTGAGGTCCAGCGCAGAGGATTCTCCTTTACCACCGTTTCCGGTCCGCACCTGGAGCCATCCCGTTCCATGCCCCGGGGCAGGAACCAGAGGACCGGCTCGGTGCTCTCCGGCCAGTCCATCGAGCGGGCTACCAGCACACCGTACTGGTTGTTGTTCCAGAGAATACGGGTGCAGGGAAAAGCTGTGCCGATGGATAAAAGAAGAGAGCAACCAAAAAGAAAACCCTTGGGTTTAAGAACCCGGGTGATTTTGCCGGACCAGTCCAGCATGAACTACTTTGTGCAGTCTAGATAGAAGTGGGAATAACTGTAGCAGCGGTCCCACCATATTTGTTCCTGGGTGGGATTAGTTCCCAAAGCACGGCTACCATATTCCGTTGGCCACTCACGAAAAATACCCGACAGGTTAGCAGGCGCGGCCTTATTGGGGTTGTTGTGCCGGGTTGCAAAGGAGTCTGCCTTGTCTCTCGGGACCTTGACATAAATAGCTCCACCCCAAACATACTCATTCGCGTTTCGGCCTTTTGTGTAAATCCTGAAAACACGATAAGGATCTTCTGTCGTGCAGTTAATTGCCGGAACATCGACAGAATCAACGTATACAGTAACCGACTTCCCAAGGTATTTTTCCGGAGTGGCGAGGTATGACTGAGCTGAAAACCGGGCCTGGCCATAGGTTTGGGCTGCACAAACAATAAGGAGTACCGTGATAATTAATCTCATGAATCCAATTTAACTACATGTTTTTAAAGACAAGACTTTTTCAACCAAAGATCGTGCCCACGAAGAATGGCGCTTTTCCCGTACCGGCGGCGGATGAGGTCGGAAGCTTCGGCCAACGAGACGCGCTCCGTGAGGGTTTTTCCCGGCAGGCCTTCCAGCGGGAGTTCCGGTTCAGGGAGGGCGGGATGGAGATGGGAGAGGCGCACTCCCACGAGCCGCAGGCTGACCCGGCGCTCCCACGCGCGTTGGAGGAGGGGAGCAAGTTTGGGATAGAAGTCCGTCTCCACCGGGGTGGGCTCGTCGAGGGAGTCGGAGCGCATGGTCTCCTCCATGTCGTTGTAACGGATCCGGAGGGTGACGGTGCGGGCGGCCAGACCGTCCTCGCGGAGACGTCGGCAAAGGCGGTCGGTCATGGTTCT
>RFWS01000139.1 GCA_009921985.1 bacterium
GCTCAACACGGCTTTATTGGATCCGGATGAGGGACATTCCCGAACCTACTGGGCGCAGGTGGAAAAAGTTCCTTCCGAGACGGCCCTGCAAAAACTTTCCCGTGGCGTTGTTGTCGCCGGTCGTAAAACCCTGCCCTGCCGAGCCTGGAAATTGGAGCACCAACCCAACCTACCCCCCCGGGATCCCCCGATCCGGTTCCGCAAGAACGTGCCCGACTGCTGGATCGCGCTGGTACTGACAGAAGGGAAAAACCGGCAGGTCCGCCGCATGACCGCCGCCATCGGTCACCCCACCCTTCGCCTGATCCGGGTAAGCGTCGGAAAGCTGGCGCTCAAAGATCTCGCCGCAGGCACTTGGAAATACTTAAATCAGGAAGAGACGGATTCGCTGCTATCCCCTGATATTCTTTTCTAAAAGACGGCTATTTTTGCAAGGATTCAACAGTCTATTTATTCCTTGGGCTGATCTCGCTTCTGGCGAATTTAATGTGGTTTTTATTGTGTAGGTCGAACGAGCTTCTGAAACTCCGCCTCTCCCTGGATCTGCTGGAACATGGGCTCGGTGGCGATTCGTTCCCGCATGGGAAGACCTCCAAACTTCACCGCCTCCTCCAGCATCTTATAAAACTCGGGCCGGTTCCCGGTCAGCATGACAAATTTGTACTTCACCTCGGGATCCTGGGGGGTCAGTTTCTCCAGTTTCCGGCCGTACTCCAACGCCTGGGGCACCCGGTTTTGCAGGGCAAAGTAGTTCACCGCATCCCGCAGAATCTCAACATTGGTCGGAAACGCGGCCGCACTCTCCCCGATCAAGCGGTCCGCAGAGGAAAGGTTTCCCTCCTCCGAATATTTACCCAAAAGCTGCTGGGCAAGGGAAGGATCCTTGGGGTTGGCCGCCCGTTGTTTTTCCAAAGCGACAATTTCGGCCTGGAGCTGGATCTTGCGCTCGCAGTTTTTCAGGAGAATCGTCAATAGGGTGTTGTTTGGATCCTCTTTGGCGGCCTTGGCCAAAATATCCCGGAGTTCCGCCGATCTCCCCTGCCTCAGCAGGAGATCGGAGAAGTTGTTCAGCGTCTCGGTATTGCCAGGCCAAAGCTCCAGGGCCTGCCGGTAGGCCTGCTCCGCTTCGCCCATCATCCGACGCCACTTGTAAATGTTGCCCCCGGTGTTACGGAGTTTGCTGAAAGAGCGTTGGGCGTCGATGTCCTGGGCAAACTGGGGCATCGCTTTCAGCCGGTCGATATAGTTGCGCCAGTACTGCATATCGGACGACACCTGCTCGGGCGTGAGAAGCGGAACGGGATCGCGCTTAATTTCATAACAGAGGCCGTGCGGCACGGCGTTCGGATACGACCACTCCATCGGGAAGCTCTCCTCGACGAAGAAAGGCCGTTGGTCCTTGTTTCGCTGCCAGATCCACTCCCCCACCATGGAATTGAGGACGGTGGGATCGGCGTTGGGATCGGGTGCGCCGGGATCCTTTTGCTTCCGTTCGATCGCCGCTTGGTACAACGCCATGATGTCCTCCTGCCGGGGCAGAACAAGAAAGGCGGAAGGATAATGCTTGTCGCGCCCGAGCCAGCGGTCGATCCAACCGCGAGGGGCGGGCCGCTCGGCAGAGTAGTGGTTGCGGATGTATTGGTTGTAGAAAGCATCCGCGAGGGCGTTCTGGGTGATGATATAGAGGTCACGCCGGTCAAAATTCGGGTCCCGCTTGTGCTTCGGCTTCTCAAAGCTCTCCGAAAGGATCATGTAAGTGGGAACGAAACGCCCCGGATCAGTTCCCCCATAGACAAACGCGTCCTTGGGCAGATCGGCCAGCATGTCACGGCCGTACATCCAGCCAAACCAGTGTTCCCGCTGACTGCAAAACTCCAGGTTTTGCCGGAACGACCAGCCGGCCAGACCCAGCCCAAGCAGACCCGCCACCCACGATAAGGCCGGAATTTTTTGTCCAAGTCTCTGCAGGGCCAAGCCGGATCCGAAACCGGCCAACAAAACAAAGAAGGCATGAGAGTAGCCGAGGTAAGGCATCTGCAGGAGCCAGGCCGCCTCATCGGCCCCCGCCTTGTCAAAGGCCGGCTGGAGAAATCCCGCGAGAAGGAAACCAATGGCCGCCACTTGTAGCCACGCCCGAGCCGGAGCCGGCACCATACCGAGAAAGATAAAGACGGCTACCAAGGCCAAAATGGAGAGCGGAGTGAAGTTTTCGATGATCTTGCGCCAGTAGAGTTGGGAAAACTTTCCGAGCGTCTCGCGAAACGAATCGGGCGCGGGTGCCCCGGGCGGCTGGGGAGGTTCCTGCAGCAGTTCCGGCGGGGTGGCGCCCATCATGCGCCCTACGGTTTTGAGGAGTTGGTCGGATAACTTGCCAGAGTACTGGCTGCGATTGATCGCGTAGTAAAAGCCCTCTTTGGTGCTGGTGAAACCCCAATTCATCGGCGGATTCGTGGAAGAGGCCATCGGCATGTACGCGTAGGGCGACAGACCCACCACCACCCCGAACGGAAGAGTGCCACGTGGCTGGCTCCTGGGAGAGGTACCCGAAGCCCCAGTAGACCAAGGCGGCCACCCCGGAGAGATAAAGCAGTCCTTCCGCGAGAAAATCACGCCGCTTCAACACCAGTACCATCACCGGCAGAACCGAAAGGGAGATCATTAAATGGTGGTTGCTCATGCCCAAAGCAAAGAAGAAGGCGCTCCAGGCAAGGCCGTTCGTCCAAGCGGGATCCCGTAGCCATCGGTAGAGACTGACCACGTACAACATCACGCAGAGACTGTGGAGACCGTAGACCTCGGCGATGACCGCCTGCGACCACATCGAAACACTGCAAGCCAGGGCGAGGGACCAACCGACGGCCAAAACCTGGGCCAACCGGTC
>RFWS01000140.1 GCA_009921985.1 bacterium
TTAAGATACTGTTTTGGGTGCCGGGAGCAAGATCGTCACCGGGGTGGCCCGCTACCGTCACCAAGCCCTTCTTGATCGGATGCTTGTACTGGCGATGGCTTCCCTTGGTCCGCGCCAAAACCCATCCGTCATCCGAAAGCTTCTTCAGCATATCCCGCACCTTCATACCATCTCGTCAGCCAAGGAAACTCCTCATCCAGGATATAACCTCGGTTTCGGAAAAAAGATGCGGTCTATTTCAAAATTATCCTTATCCTTATCCTAATCTTTATCCAACCTCCCTCCTGCCCCCTTTCACTTCCCGCTAGCGCCCCCCTATCTGATATCTTCTAACTTCTATTTCCTGCTGCAGTCATGGCCTCGGATTTTTTTGTTTTCAGTCGAAAGGTCAGCATCGAAGCCACCAGAAGGCATATAGCCCCAAACAAAACCGCACTCATGCGGTTGACGCCGGGAAAATGCTCCATCACGCGACTTAAAATCACCGCAATGAGAATCTGGGGAATCACAATGAAGAAATTGAAGATTCCCATATAAACTCCGATTCGGTGCTTGGGCAGAACTCCGGCGATCATGGCGTAGGGCATCGAAACAATGCTGGCAAAGGCCACCCCGATTCCGGTGAAAGACAGAACCAAGAGGGTTGGGTTTTTGATCCATCCAACCGCCAGCAACGTCAAACCGCCCAGAAAAAGACTGACCGCGTGAATCGTTCCGGCCGAAACTCGCCGACCGATCCACAGAAAAACCAAGCCCGCCACCAACGCAACGATGCTCGACTGAGCCATGCAGTCGTTGGCCAGTTGGATCCCTTGCTTATAAAGGTCCGAGTCCGTGCTGGTCGCACCCATAATGTTCCAAGCTACCGCCACAGGAAAATAGATCCACATGCAGAAAAGCGCCATCCAGGTAAAAAACTGTACCGAGGCCAACTCCCGCATCCTTTCGGGCATCTCCTTCAATGCCTTTAAAATTTCCGATAACCCGCCCTCCCCAACAGTTGCCGACTTGAGGCTTTCATCCGTGGGGGGCTCCTCCTTGGTCGTGAAAATCGTCCAAAGCACTCCGAGAATGAAAACAGAGGCTCCGATGTTAAAAGCCCAGTGGACGGTTTCAGGGATCGGCTGCCCCGGACCCGTGGAACGGCTGATGCCCATCCCGTGCAGAACACCCGGAAGTTTGGCGGCAATCACGGATCCAAGACCGATGAAGACACTTTGCATGGCAAAACCAACCGTGTGCTGGGATTCCGGCAACAGGTCGGCCACAAAAGCGCGGAACGGCTCCATGCTCACATTTACCGAAGCGTCGAGAATCCAGAGCAGCCCGGCCGCCATCCACAAGGCAGAACATTTCGGCATTAGGAAGAGCGCCAGCGAGGCCAAGATTGCTCCTCCCAGGAAGTAGGGCCGTCGACGACCAAGAATTGGATGCCAGGTACGGTCGCTCGCATGACCGATAATCGGTTGCACCAGCAAACCCGTCAGCGGGGCGGCCAACCAGAGTAGTGGCAGGTCCTGTTCCCGTGCACCGAGATACTCGTAGATGGAGGACATGTTTCCCATTTGAAGGCCCCAGCCCATCTGGATGCCCAGGTAGCCGAAAGACATGTTCCACAAAGCCCAGAATGATTTTTTTGCCGGCTCTTGTGTTTTCATCATCATGTCGATCTTGGTTGGTTCTTCTTTTGTTAACTATTAAAGATCAATTTTTTAAGCGAAAAGTATTGAATACAAATATCCTTTGACAAAGAAAAATAGTGTGTAAGGTGTATAATAGCAAGCGAAAGGATACCATCTTATGAGGTTAAAACAGCATTATGGGGCTGCTACTTTGACATGCCTGCTTCTTTTTGTTACTTTCGCTGGGCCGGTTTTATTAAATTCTGGCTTTGAAACCGCGAGTGCTACCCATCCTGGCGGTGCTGCCAACTGGTACGGGGGCACTTATGCCGACGATCCCAGCGCGAATATTTCCGCAAACGTTTCCACCAGTGCCGCGGCGTCTGGCACCTACGGTTTCCTTTTACATCCCGTCAGCGTCTCTGGGAAACACAGCGCCGCTTGGGTCGGCAGTGATCGGTCTCCTCTCCCCGGCGGTTCCCTGACATTGTCTTTCCAATTTAAGACCATCTCCGCCACAACCGGCACATGGTCGGACTACAAAATATCCTTCTTTGATGCATCCAACACGGAAATTACGGCTTCAAGGATTACGAACTCCACTGGATACAGCTGGGGATCTTGGACCAACAAAACCCATGACAACATCGTTCCGCCTACCAATGCAGTCTCTGTCGTCGTCACTTTATCCGCTTACGCCAGCGGCGGTACTGGGGGTGATGCCCAATGGGCTTTCGACGAAGTCCTCTTACGATCGGCAGCCACAAAAACAGTTCTGGTGGATTTCGGGAAAGACAGCAACCCGAGGTGTCTTTCCGCCCCTGGTAACTGGAACAGCTTAGACTCATCTGATTACTGGCAAAACTTGATCGACAGCAACGGCTCGCCGACAACGATCGATCTTGGTTTTGTGATCGGAGCGGCTGGTGATAAGGACAGTATAAGTGGCCCGGCTGGCGATACCTCAGCCACTGGGAACCCAAACTATACCGGATTTAATTCCAATGCCGTGACGAACGCGTTATTCAACGCAACTGCCCTAGGAAAACTCGCTCAGCCTGAGGCAGTCTTCGACTACTTCACTAGCTCTGTCTTTGCCATCAATGAACTAAATCCAGCTAGAGTTTACCGATTAACTTTTTTTGGTTCTCATAAGTACAATGCCAACGCGACCACGGTATATACAGCTTACGCGGGTAATCCGGGAAACGTCTCCAACAGCAACAACGCAGCCATCTTAACTCTTACCAACCTCTT
>RFWS01000015.1 GCA_009921985.1 bacterium
CTCGTGGCCGTGGGAGGAAATCAGATCCTCTTGCAAGGGGGGCACCATCCCAAGCTGGGCTTGGAGTGGTACCTCGATCTCCTGCGGCATTTACGGGGGAAATATCCGCAGGTGAACATCCACGGTTTTTCCCCGCCCGAGTTCAACCATTTCGCCGAAGTCTTCGGCATGCCACTCGAACAGGTGATTGCTAAATTCCAAGAGGCTGGTTTGGGCAGTATTCCCGGTGGGGGGGCGGAGATTCTTGTGGACCGGGTGCGGCAACGGATTGCCCCGAGAAAGTGCGACACCAATGCCTGGTTGCGGGTGATGGAGATCGGCCACCGGCTGGGCCTCCGATCCAGCGCGACCATGATGTTCGGCCATGTGGAAACGGTGGAAGACCGCATCGAGCATCTGGATCGGTTGCGCCAACTGCAGGACCGAACGGGAGGATTCACGGCCTTCATTTGCTGGACGTTTCAGCCGGAACATACCGTTTTGAAGGCCGAGCGGACCGGTTCCCATGAATACCTGCGGATGCAGGCGCTGGCCCGGATTTATTTAGACAACATTCCCAACGTGCAGTCCAGTTGGGTGACACAAGGGCCCGCGATGGGGCAGGTTGCGCTCAAATTCGGAGCGAATGATTTTGGCAGCCTGATGATGGAGGAAAACGTGGTCTCCAGTGCGGGAACGAGTTTCCGGCTCAGTCTCGAAGAAATGCGTCGGCTCATCCGCGAAGCGGGATATGAGCCAAGGCAAAGGGACAACGGCTATAAGCTGGTCGATGGCCCGCCTGTGGGTTTGGTGGCGTAGGCGAGCCGGGAAAAGAGCCCCGGACGGGTCGACCCATATCCGCCGAAGGGAATTACTTGTAACGGATGGCGCGGCCGTTGGCCCCGCCGGCAGGACCGGTAAAGCGGAAGCTGGTATCCACCCGATCCAAAATCACGGCATCCGCCTTCATCTTCCAGGCCTGCTTTTGCATGGCTTCCTTCATGGACTCCTCATCGTCCCAAAGGAAAACCTGCGGGGCACTCACCAGGCCGATTACTTCGTAGGGTTTGTCCGGGCGATCCAGGAGCAGGGGCATTTTTCTCCACGGTGCATCCGCGTCGTCTTCTGAAGAGGCCGCTGCTTTTTTCCTTTTGGTGCTATCCCGTTTTGAATCTTGGGCCAACCCATCGGAAAGGGTGAAGACGGAGGCGAGGGCGAGAAGACTGCTGAACCGGAGGATGATTTTTTGCATTCTGCAGAATTAAAGAGAAAAAAATCCGATGACAAGACAGATAGACTGACTTTTTCCCAAGCCATAGAATCGTTGGATGGTTAAAAAACCCAACCCATTGGCCAAGTGGATCTGGCTTGTGGTTGCCCTGATCGGGGCCGCCTCGCTCTCGGTCGTGGCCTGGCAGCGTGGTGAACCCGTCAATGCCCTTTGGTTGATTGTGGCCACCTCGTGCGTGTACGCGATCGGCTATCGGTTCCACAGCGCGTGGCTGATGGCAACCGTTTTGACGATCGACCCGTCCCGGCGCACTCCCGCTGAGCGCCATGCCGACGGGCACGATTTCGTCAAAACGAACCGCTGGGTGGTGTTTGGCCATCATTTTGCCGCCATTGCCGGACCGGGGCCGCTGGTGGGGCCCGTCTTGGCGGCCCAGTTTGGATACCTGCCAGGATTGCTTTGGATCCTGATCGGGGCGGTCTTGGGAGGAGCCGTGCACGACAGCATCATTCTTTGGCTGAGCCTGCGGCGTCGGGGCAAATCGGTGGGGCAGATGTTGCGGGAGGAGGTCGGACCGGTGGCGGGGACTCTCGCGGTGATCGGGTTACTTGGAATCATCACCATGCTGATGGCGGTGCTGGCCTTGGTGGTGGTGAAAGCGTTGGCGGAAAGTCCCTGGGGGCTTTCTACCATTGTCCTGACCATGCCGCTGGCGTTGGCGATGGGGTTGGGGATGCGGGGGGCCGGCAACCAGCGGACGCTCCTGGTCACCGTCTTCGGCGTTTTGGGCCTGGTGGGCTGTGTGTGGGGTGGGAGCCTGGCTTCGGGCACGCCTTTCCTGGCAAACATGTTCACCTGGCCTGCGACCACGCTGGCTTGGGCGATCATGGGGTATGGGTTGGCGGCGAGCGTTCTGCCGGTCTGGTTGTTGCTGGCTCCGCGGGACTATCTCAGCTCTTTTTTAAAAATTGGAACGGTGGCAGCACTGGGGGTGGTGGTGGCGTTGCTGGCTCCCCGGCTGGAAATGCCGGCTCTGACCCGTTTTATTGACGGCACCGGACCGGTCTTTGCCGGACCGGTCTTTCCTTTTTGCTTCATCACGATCGCCTGCGGGGCGATCAGCGGCTTCCACTGCCTGGTGGCTTCCGGAACCACCCCCAAGCTTCTCGCGAATGAAGCCGATATCCGGCTGGTGGGTTACGGGGCGATGATCACCGAGATGTGCGTGGGGGTCTTGGCGTTGATCGCCGCGTGCGCCATGCCTCCCGGGGAGTATTTTGCCATCAATCTCCGTGGGGAACCGGCCGCGGTGGTGCAAAGGGTGACGGAACTGGGCTTTCCCGTGACGGAACAGCAGATGCAAGAGCTGGCGAAATCCGTGGGGGAACATACGATGATCGGACGCACCGGAGGGGCGCCCACGTTTGCCGTGGGGATGGCCCAGATTTTCGCCCGCTCGTTTGGCGGGTTGGGGCAGGTCGGCATGGCTTTCTGGTACCACTTTGCCATCATGTTCGAGGCCCTTTTCATCCTGACGACGATCGACGCGGGCACACGGATCGGACGCTTTTTAGTGCAAGAGGTGTTGGGGTGGCTGCACCGGCCTTGGGGTCAGGTGCAGTCTTCGATCGGGAATATTATGGGGAGCGTGTTGTTTGTCTCCGGGTGGGGCTGGTTTTTGTACCAAGGGGTGGTGGATCCGGAAGGAGGGATCAACAGTCTTTGGCCGATCTTCGGGGTGGCAAATCAACTGCTGGCCGTCATGGCTCTGGGATTGGCCACCACGGTGCTGATCAAAATGGATCGGGCACGGTTAGCCTGGGTGACGATTCTTCCCCTGGGATGGTTGGTGACCGTTACCTTCTCTGCCGGGTGGATGAAAATTTTCAGTCCGGATCCACGGTTGGGATTTTTATCCGGAATGCAAAGAGCCTCGGAGTCGGGTCAGGCCAAGCTGGCCGCTGCCCAGGCAGTGAATGCCGGCGTGACCGCATTCTTTTTGCTCCTGGTGGTGTTGGTGCTGGGTGCCTGCGCGCAGGTGTGGTGGCGCAAGCTGAGCGGGGGGAAGGTCCCGCCCTTGGTGGAAGAGGCGGCTTAGAAAAAATAGATCAACGGGTGGAAAGATCGAAATAGGCGACGGAAAGAGGGGGCAACGCGGACAAAGGAATTCCGCCTTCGGGCAGATCTTTGGCAGGGGTCTGCCAAGTCGAGGGGTTTCCGGAAAGAAGGTCGGAGCCGGTCAAGGTCGACTCCGGCGCCAAGGCCAGAACTTTCAAGGCCTCTTCGGAAAGCTTCAGCTTCACCTCGGAGGCGGTGTTTTTCGGGTGGAGATTTGCGACCACCAGCAGAGAGCGTTGGGCGACCGGGTCGTAGCGGAGAAACGAGTAGAGCCAACGGCCCGATTCTCTCTTGCCGTTGGAGACGGAGTAGGAAGGGTTGTCTGCGTTGGCCGGATTCAGGGGAATAAAAATTCCCTGGGCGAGGGCAGGGTGAGTCAGGCTGTGGAGAAGACGACCGTAAAAAGCGCGCAGCTCGCGATTCAGCTCGGGTAGGCCGCCGCCGTCATACTTGCCCTGGTTCATCCACTGGATGAGGGTGGGGATGGACCAGTAATCGAAAAAGGTAGTTCGCCCCTTATCCAACTCAAAACCAGCGGCTCCGACATCGGCCGCTTCCCCGATTTCTTGGCCATAGTAGACCATGACAGGCCCGGGAGAGAGTCCAAAGAGGATGCCGCAGACCGGGCGACCCACGAGTGGGCCGTGCCCCCCCCAATGCTGGGGGGAGGCCACCCGGACCTCGTCATGGTTTTCCGCATAACGGACGGAGTTGTCTCCGACAAAACCGGACCGGCTGGCATGATCCAGGTCGTTGGCCCAGGCCTTTTCCTGATAAATTTCCATGAGACGCTTGTAGGCATCGTGCCCATAAACGGCGTCAAAGCCCGCCTCCAGCAAGCTGGTGGGATTGGACTTCAAAGGGGCCAATTCAGGGTTGGCGTCGGGGACCTCCAACCGAACATCGCCCTCGTAGCATTCGGCGTAAAAAAAGGTTTTTGGATTTCGTTCGCGAGCCCGCGCCAGGACCCAGTGCCAAAATTCCGAGGGAGCGATGTGGGCAACGTCACAACGAAAACCGTCAACCCCCATCTCCTGCCAGTAGGCCAGCACGGCATCCATTTTTTTCCATAGATTGGGAATGGGGGCCTCGGGCTGCGCCACGGTGGGGTGTTTGCGCTTGCCCTTGGCGCCCTGGGTGAAGTCGTAACCGTAGTTGAATTTGCAGGTCTCGTACCAAACATCCATTTTTGGACGCCAGGTGTCCTGGTTGTCCCCGGTCACCCGCCCCCGCTTGGATTCGGGTGGGAACAGGCCGTCGATTTTTTCCTTTAATCCAGGAAAACGGTTTTCCTTGTCTTCCCAAATCACCCTCGTCGTGGGGGTGAGGGGTTCCTTTTTCTTGGGATCAAAAGTGGCCAACCGCAGAGGAGGCCCCTCCGAGTCTGCCTTCAGATAGTAAAAGTCATCCCCGGAAAAGAAGCTGCCACCTTGGTCGTCCCGACCGAAATCCCGTTCCGGATGAACCACCGAGGCATAACTACGGGCAACGTGATTGGGCACAAAATCCATAAAAATTTTCAAATTGTTTTGTTTCGCCCGGGCGAGGAGAGCCCTGAACTCCTCGAGCCGCTTGGCGGGATCGATGGCGTAGTCCGGACAGACGTCATAGTAATCACGGATCGCGTATGGACTGCCGGCAATGCCCTTGAGCAGGTCGGGGTCGTCGGGGGGCAGTCCGATGGAAGAGTAGTCTCGCGTGGTGGCTTGGCGAAGAACGCCGGTCACCCAAATCGCGTCAAAACCGAGTTTTTGGAGCGAAGCCAGCACTTCATCGTTGAGATCGGCAAACTTGCCGCAACCGTTCTGCTCGTAGGTGCCGTTGGGGATGCGGTTGGTGTTGGTGTTGCCGAAAAGTCGGGGAAACATCTGGTAGATCCGGAGTTTGCCGGCACCCCGGGCAAGCAAGCTCGACGGGGCGGCCTCCGTGGAGCCGACGGCGGGTACGCGGAAAGAAAGGGAATGAGAAAGATACCGGTCGTTTTCCCCGGGAAAGAGATAGGGGTCGGTGGAGTCGACTACCCGGCCCCAGCCGGAATTGACGGACATATCCTTGAAGATAGCCACCACCCCCAAACGGTCCTGGCTGGCTGTCCAGGCCCGGGGGATCTGAATCTCCCAACCGGCCTCTTTGCTGCCGGTTAGTTTCACTCCCGGGGCGTCTTTGGATTCGGGGGTCAGGCCGAAGCCGTTGAACTTGCGGAGGGAGATTTTCGGTTCGCCGGACGGACGGATGAGGAGGATGTGATCGGCCTGAAAGGGGAGAAACAGGGTGGAGCCGGTTTTGTTTTGGCCAAAGGGAACCATACCGGCTCCATTGGGGCCGGAGGAGGTGGCCACGATCAGGAGAGGTTGGGAGGCTTCCGGAAGTTTGCCCAGACGGAGGGAGAGGCTATCGGCCCCGGGGCCGGCGACCATTTCCAGGGGCAGGGAGGCCTGGGCCCAAGAGACAAAAGCGATGGGAAAAAGAAACAGTCCTCGCATCGGAAAAACTTAAAAAAACACTCCGGAAGTGGGAAGCCGAATCGGAAGATTAACGAAGCTCCTTCGCGGTAAAGCGAGCCCGCAGGGATACCCAGCGGGTGTTGGGGAGGATGAATTTTTTCAGCTCCAGCTCGATCCAGGGGAGGCGAAAGGCTTGGCAGGTGGCACGGGCGAGGTCGCGGGCGAGGCGCTCGATGAGTTTGCGGGGAGTCCGACGGGCCTCTTTTTCCAGCACCCGACTGAGGGCGTGGTAGTCGACGGTCTTGCCAAGATCGTCCCCGGCGGAGGCTTTGGCCAAGGAGGGTGCGGGAAAGACGGCGGTGCAAAGAATTTTCTGGGGCTTGCGGCGCTCGGCGTCGGGAACGCCGAGGTGGCAACGGAGCTTCAAGTCAACGAGGGAAAGGGTGGCGTTCATGGCTCACTCTAGGATGAAGTCAACCATTAGGCCAGAAGCGTGGATTCGGGCCTTTTGAATGCAAGGAGGGGCAAGGGAGAGTTAATGAACGCGCCCGTTGTGTGTTGATTCGGCTTGCGAAAAGAAAAAAGTTAATTTGGTATATTCCGGTGACTTTCTCCTGCCGCCCTTGGCCGGCTTTTGCGTTGGCGGCATTCCTTTTCAGGAGTCTGGTTCAGGCGGAGTCGGTGGCACCGGCCACGCCAGAGGCTGCAGCGGAATGGGCGCGAACCCTTCCCCAAAATGGGCGGATGCAGGCTTTGCATGGGGTCGTGGCCGGATGGGCGGATTCGGACCCAGTGGCTGCCATTCAATGGGCCAAAAACCTTGAGGCGCAGGATCAATGGGTTCTTTCTTCAGTGATCACCGTTTGGGGTAGGAAAGACCCGTCGGCTGCCTCCCGTTGGGTCATGCAAGCGCCGGAGGGGCCGGAGCGTATTGAATGGCTGCAGAATCTTGGTCAAGCATGGGGTGGAAAAGGTCGGACCGAGGCCGCCAAGTGGGGGGAGAGCCTCAAGAACCCGGAGGAAAAAGCGGCGTTTTTCGGTGGAATCGCCTTTTCGTATGCGATGAGTGAGCCTGAAGCTGGAATCCGCTGGGCGGAAGCGCTCACGGACCCAAAAAGCAGAAAAGCGGGCATCATCCAGGCGATTCGGGCATGGAGTTTCAAAGACAGGCCGGCGGCGGAAAAATGGGTGACGGGGCTGGCCGAAGGAGATCTTAAAAAAGATGCCCAGGAAGGCTTAAAAAACCGCATGGCTCGCCGAAGAATTTTAACCGGTTCCGCGGCCGCAGCAAAAAATCCTAGGCTCTCTTTTGAAACCCCGGCGGAACTGACTAAAATCGCAAGCACCCCCCTTAATCAAGCCCGTCAGGACGCCTACCTTGGCTACATTCTCCCATGGTTTGAAAAAGACCGGGAGAAAGCCGCCCAATGGGTGGCCGCCAAGATGAAGGGGTATGTTTTGACAAAAACTGCGGGAGCCGTGGCGCGGGAATGGTCCAAAAAAGATCCAGCGGCCGCCGCCGAATGGGTCCAGCAAATTCCCCCTTTTTGGCGCGATTTTGTAATCTCGCTCGGATCGGAATGGGCCGCGGAGAGTCCTCAAGAGATCGCCCCGCTCGTCATGAAATGGCCGGACAACCAAAGGCGGCAGGCCATCCTGCGCGGGGTATGCGAAAGCTGGGCGCAAAAAGATCCGGCGGCAGCTTTGGCTTGGATTGATGCTCTGCCCCCAGGTGCCAGCCGCACCGAGGCGCGCAAAGGGCTGGTGGTGGGTTGGTCGATTAAGGACGAAGCCGGGTGCCGTGCCTGGGTGGAAAAACTCGCCAACGAGGAAGAAAAACAACAAGGCAAACATTATATCCTTCACGGAATGGCCCGAAGCAAGCCCCAGGCCGCCTTGAAAAACTTGATTTCTCGAACAGGGGAACCGGATCCCAACGAGTTCTACTGTTTCGCCAAGGAATGGGCGTTAACGGAGCCCGCGCCTGCGGGGGAGTGGGCCAAAAGTCTCCCGGAGGGAGATGCTAAGGAGGCCGCTTTGCAGGCATTGCTCCGTCAGTGGATCTATCTCGATGCCGTAAAAGTTGGTGATTGGGCAGCACAACTGCCGGAGAAGGCCAGTCGCGAAGCAGCGCTGGAGGCTGTCATGGAAAAATGGGTGGAACAAAATCCGACGGAGGCGGCGTCGTGGACCCAAGGCATGAAAGATTCCTCCAAAAAGTCAGAGGCTTTGGTTGCAATGGTCAAGGCTTGGGGTCAGATCGATCCTGCCGAGGCCCAAAAATGGGTGGCGTCTCTGCCAAATGGAAAGGAGAAAACCGTCCTGCAGGAAGAGGTGAATCCGGCGTTGGATGAAGAACTCACGGCGGGAGAAGAGGCTCCGGATTTCAGTGTTCCCACACTGGAGGGGAAGACAATCAAGCTCTCGGATTATCGGGGGAAGTACGTGTTGCTTGATTTTTGGGCCACTTGGTGTGGGCCCTGTCGCGGGGAAACCCCAAATTTGAAAAAAGTTTTCGAAGCTTACGGCAAAAGGGAAAATTTTGTGATGATCGGCCTGTCGTTGGATCAGGACAGGGATAAGCCACGGTCCTATGGAAAAGAGAATGGGTGTGAGTGGATCGGCGGCTTCTTGGGTGACTGGGGTAAAGACAAAGTCACCAAAAAATACGGGGTACGTGGAATTCCCTCGATCTGGCTGATCGGGCCTGACGGCAAGGTGGTGCAGAGCGATTTGCGGGGCGATGGGATCCTGCAGGCAGTCTCTGCGGTCTTGGATCCAAAAAAGTAACTATCCAAGGGGTAGAGAATAGAGCGACTTAGATTGAGGGGAGGCCTTTTTGGGGGCGGCGAAAAAGGGCGAACAGGATGAAGGCCACTTCGGCCAAGGCAAAAGCGGCGACATAAGATCGACCCCCGGAGCCGAAGCCGTAGCTATGGAGACCCTTGCCGAGAACGAAGTTCACCCCGTACCAGGCCATAAGGATGGTGAGGAAACCGGCGATGGAGCCCAAGGCCAAGCCGTACCCGGTGAACCAACCAGCCAACCGTCCATGGAGGAGCACGAGATAGGAGAGAAGAGCCACGAGGGACCAGGTTTCCTTGGGATCCCAGTCCCAAAAGCGGCCCCACGAGTAGTTGGCCCAGACACCACCGAGGATCACGCCGGTGGCCAGCAGTAGGACTCCGATTTGAAGGGACCGGTAGAGGTGCATGACACCGGGATCCTCGTTGGACAGGGCGGTGTTCTTTCGCATCGCGCCAACGACAAGGAAGTGACCCAAGGCGGTGGCCAACGCGAAGGCCCCGTAGCTGAGGGTGACCGTCAAGACATGGACGGTGAGCCAAAAGTTGCTGCGCAGGACCGGAACCAAAGGATTCATGGCGGGATCGAGGACGGCGGGTTGAAGGTCGGAAGCAATCAGCGCGAGGATGACCACGGGCGCAGCGGCCAAGAGATAGCTGGGAGAGCGGTAACGGAAGGAAAAGAAAAGCGCGAAGAGCGAGGTGCCCAGCGCCACCCAGAGGATGCTTTCGTACATGTTGGTGACCGGAGGGCGCCCCGCCAGCCAGACCCGCACGGCGAATCCTCCCGCGAGCAGAAAGAAACCGGTCAGCGCCAGAAGCCAGCCGAGCCGGCGACCCAGCCCCGAGGTCGCTTTTCCCGCGACAAGGAGGCAGAGGCCGGAGATAAGCCAGGCCACCCAAGCCCAGCGGAAGGGGTGGAAATTAAAGTACCAGGATTCCGCCCGGAGTTTGGCGGGGGAAAATTCCCCGCGGGTTTGCAGGGAGCGGAGCGACTCGGCCGATTGGAACGGTGCCGGAGCCCAAGCGACCCCTGGCGGCGATCCCGCCGGTGGTGGGAGCATGCGAAACGCCTCGCCAGACCGAAGGGAGGAGAAAATGCCGAGACGCATCCTCACGGTTTGGGCGGCAGCGGCGAGGGGTGGAACGGTTGCCGTGCTGCCGGATGCCCTGGCGGCATCCGCCTCTGCCGCCAACTGGTTGAGGCGGGGGAGGGCGCTGAGCCGGGCAAAGCTGTGGAAGCGGTCCTTTCCTTCCAGACCGATTTCTTTCCTCAGGGCGGCATTGTCGACGAGAATCACGGGCGCCTCCTCCCAGCCGGCCGGATGTTGCCAAAGGGAAAGGATGAACTGACGGGAGCCGAGACGCCCGAGGCCAGGAATGGTGAGGGTGGTGCGACCGGTGAGGGAGGCGGTCATTTCCTGGGTGAAGCCGAAGAAAGGTTTGATGCGGCCGCGATGCTGGATGGCCAGGGAATCGTAGGCGGAATCGTTTTCCGCCAAAGTGACATCGGCACGGGCGATCCCGGTTGCCCCCAAAAGAAGGAGAAGAAAAAAGGATCGGATCATGATTCGGCGGATTTGGGGTCCCGAAGGTAAAACATGGAGAAGATTCCAGCCACCACAAGGAGCGAACCGGTCCACTTCAGCATCCAGCCGGGGTCGTGCAGAACCTGCAGCGTGGTGCGGTTTAGGTTTTGGGGATCCCAGCCGGCCTGGGAAAACTTGTAGGACAGGCCGGTGATCTGGGGCCACAACCCCGGCGGGAAGGTGGCGGGTTGGTTCATCTGGAGCTTGGCAGGGACTTCCAGATTCTTCTTTTCCTCGGCAAACGTGACGGAGGCGAGAAAGTCGGCCGGTTCCTCAGTGCCGGGATCGCGCGGCACTTCAAAGGAATCCAGGCGGACGGTGAAGGGGAGGGGTTGAAGTTCCAGTCCAAATCCGATCCGTGAGGCGGCGCCATCCGTCTGGAGGATGGCCGAGGTTCCGGAAGCAATCCAACGGGCCGTGCCTTCGGAACCGGATGGATGACGAAGGCGGGCGCGGAGAGCCGGCCGTCCGGGCCGAGGGTCGGAATCGGGCAGGGGCTCGGTGACAGACTCGATCCGGGCGGACGACTCCCAGGCCACCAGACGAGCGGACCAACCCCGCCAGCCCGGAGAAAATTTATCTCCCGGGCGAATTTCGCCGAGCACCGGGTTTTCGTTGCCGGATCGTCCTTGGAACCGGACGGAGCCCGGGGTCGTGCCTGGTGCGAGGAGCAGTTGGGCCGGTGCCGAGGAATCGGAGACCGCCCCCTCCAGCATGACGAGCACGGCTGGATTTTCGGGCTGCTCGCCTTCCGTGGCCGGCTGTCCGTCCCGCAGGACAAGATTCGGCCAGTAACGGGCGGCCAGAATCTTGGTCCCGTCCGGATCCGTCAGGGTGCGACCCAAGATTTCAGAAAGGCGATAGACTTCGCCGGAACCGTCCGGGCGGAGAATTTCGAACTCCATCGGCGCTTTGGTTTCACGGGATCCGACAAAAAAGCGGTAGCCGCTGGATGTTCCGGCGGTGTTGTGAAGAATCGGATGGGAGGGATCCTGCGCCAGGATCATTTGGGTTTCGCGGAACGTCGGGCGTGGTTCCGCTGATCCGCCCAAGGAATCTCGGAATTCCACCATGGCCATCTGGCCGAGATCGATGCGGGGAAAGGTTCCCAGGGCGAGGGAGACGATCATGGGTTCCGGGCCAAAAGGTCCGGTGAGTTCCAGAGTAAGTCCGGGCTGGGTGGAGGAAGGGTCGGGAGTCAGGACGGCTTTTTCATGAGCACGGCGGGTGAAGCCGTCAATGACCAGACGGACCTCCGATCCGGGGAGGGGAAGAAGGCGCGGCCGGTCGGGGCGGGGGGGTCGAACTTCCGGATCAAAGGGGGTGGAAAAAAGCTGGCCGGTGGCCGGACTTTCGACCGTCAGGCGAGGCCGATCGAGAAGAACCTCGCGGACGGGAGGAGCCCCCTTGGAGAGATCCACGGAACCCTCGAAGCCTTTGGCCCGGCCCAGCAGGGCTCCCGCCAGAAGAACCAGAATGCCGGCGTGGGTGATGACAAAGCCGGCATGTTTTCTTTCCCACGGCCAGCGGGTGGCGGCGGAGCAGGTGAGGTTCAGCCCGAGCAGCAGGAGCCAAACATTGAACCAGGGTGCCTGGTAAACGTAGGCGCGCGCGACCCGGGCACTGAATCCCGACTCGAGAAATGTGGCGACGGCACAAACCCCGGCAAGGCTTAGAAGGAGCAGGATGGCGAGGTCAAGGGATCCCAAGGCGTGGACGGATCGCCAAACAAAAGATCGGGCGCAGCGTTCCGCTGCCAGAATTTTCCGATCTTCCTTGGAACTCATTCTGTCAGGCTAGGGAGAAGTGAAGGCGGGACAAGGGAGGCTGTTGCCCTCAAGTTATTCCCTGCCCATTCCTTCGGGCAGGGGTTGAAAATGGCCAAAGAACCCCGAGAGGACAGATTGAAAAGGTATGAATCTTTTCTGGATTGCTGGCATGGCTTTGGCCCTGGTTGGGTCCGTGCAGGCTGAAAAATCCCCACCCCTCCAGCCGGTCCGGTTGGGAAAGAAATTTGGATTTGTGGATTCCCGGGGAACCTTGGTTCTTCCCGCCCGCTTTGACTGGGCTTGGCCCTATACCCAGGGCAGGGCAGGGGTACGGTTGGGGCGGGACTGGTTTTTGTTGGATGAAGAAGGGAAACGGGCCAGTCAGGAGCGATATGATTGGGTCGGATGTTTTAGCGACGGGTTGGCGCCGGCCCGGCTGGGTCGGAGATGGGGGTATGTGGGGCTGGATGGGGCTTGGAAAATCGAGCCGTACTTTTCCGATGCCCGTCCTTTTCGAGAGGGAGTAGCGGCCATTCAGGTGGGGGGGAGTTACTCCATCGTCGATAAAACCGGCTGTTTGGAGGGGGTTTTAGGGGTGGATATGGCTCCTCCTTTGGGGGATCGCGTGGCTCCCGGGGCTTTGGGGGGGAGCTGGGGTTTGATCGGACCTCAGGGAAAGTATGTGCTGGAGCCATGTTTCGACGAGATTCGGGAAGCCAAGGAGGGTCGGATTCCCTTTCGGGAAGGATCTCTCTGGGGTTTTTTGGACTGCGAAGGAAAAGTTTTGGTTAAGCCGCAGTTCCTGGTCGTGGCTCCCTTCCACGCCGGCTGGTCTCGCGTGACTTTGCTCAGCGGCCGCACCGGGTTTATGAATCTGCGAGGAGAATTGGCTGAGCGTCGCCTGGTGGAAGATCTTTCGACAGCGGCGGGCGAATAATCTCGCCGTTTAAAGAAACAATTGTTCGTTTTGCCGTGCGAAAGCGGCATCAAGGCCAAACCCTTGGGCCTCGGCGATCAGGCTTTCCTCCATGGTTTTTAATTGTGGGTCAGCGTGACCCGGATCGAAATGAGTCACGAGAATTCGTTTCGCTTTGGCGATGACGGCCTCCTGCAGGCAAAGCGACGGGGTGCCGTGTCCCCAGCCCCTTCGCTTTTCATGTTCCTCGTCCGTGTACTGTCCGTCGCAGATCAGCAGGTCCGCCCCCCGGGTCAACTTGATGAGCGGGCTGGCTGGATCAATGGGGGGTTCGTTATCCGTGGCAAAAACAACGGAACACTCCCCGCGTAGGCCGGGACCGTCGAAGCGGTAGGCAAAACAACCGCCGGGATGGCGGGTCAGGGCACTTTGTACCCGCACCGTCTCCTTGCCGGAGGCAAACTTCATCTCTAAACTGGGCTTTCAGTTCAGGAAACCCGGCGGGAAAGTAAGGTTCTTCCTGTTGGGCAAAGAGGGCTTTTTGGATGATGTTGCCGGAGGGGCGCCCGGGTAGGCGGGGGGAAAGAATTTCGATGGTGTTGCCTGGCACGTAGGCCGGGGCGAAAAAGGGAAAACCTTGGAGGTGATCCCAGTGTGCGTGGGTGAACAGGATCGTGTAGTGCTTTCTTCCGGAACGCAGCCAATGAAGACCTGCGCGCCGGATGCCGGTGCCCGCATCCACAATCAACAAGCCGTCCGAGTTCCATTCGAGGCTGAGACAGGTGGTGTCTCCGCCGAACCCATGGGTCGGGCCATCGGGGGTGGATGGGGTGGGAATGCTTCCCCGGGTTCCCCAGAAGGTGAGCTTCACGTCCTCCCTTTCTCCCTCGGAAGTGGGCGGCCGAGAAGCAGGATATTTCTCTCCCCGATTCGCTTTCGCTCCACCCGGGGAAAGCCCTCATGGATGAACAGGCCGCCCCAACCGCCCGCTCCCAACTCCCCAGGCTTTCGGGAGGGCGCATGGTCGGGATCGTATGCCTTGCCGTGATCGATCAACCGAAAAAGAAGTTCCTTGGGCCCGTGCTCCACCTCGATCCGGACCCAACCCGGGCGACCCGAGTAGGCGTGCAGATGGATGTTGGCGAGAGCCTCATCCACCCCGGCCAGCATTCGGGCGGCCTCGAGGTCGCCAAAACCGGCGTGCCGGGCCCATTTTTCGGCCAAGGCACGCAGCCCGTGGAGGCGAGGCGGCGCGAGCTCGATGTCGAGCCCGGCTTCAGGGGCGGAGGAAGCCGGATCCACGCGGGTCAGTCGTTCGGGATGGGGGCGGGAACGGGCTTGTCGCTTTGCATAATTTTCTCTTCGGAGGGAAGCCGAGGAACCGGCCCGCCGAATACCAGCCGCCAGGGCTTGCGGGCCACGGTGCCGACAAATGTCTTTCCGTACGTCGAGATGACTTTGAAGTTATCCATGACTACCCGGAGATCGGTGATCAGTTTGTTGATGGCGTTCTCGTTTTTCGAAATGAGATCGTTCGCCTGGTCGAGAAGTTGCTTGCCGGCGGTCATGACTTCGTCAAGGGAGGCGGAGCGTTTGGCGTAAAGGATCGTTCCGGGGACTAGTCCTGGATTGATCACCGGGCCGGGCTCCAAGTTGAGGTATTTTTCGCCCAAGATCGTGTCTGCCGTGATGCTGGCCGTGGTGCCGATCCGAAGCTCAGGCAGGGGATGATGGATATCCGCAACGACGCGGATGGCGCAATCAGGTGAAATCTTAAGGCGCTCCTCGTCGCTGAGAGGGCGCACCGAACGGATTCGTCCCACGGCGGCTCCGGCGTAGCGGACCTCCGCCTGCTTGTCCAAGCCCACTGCGGAGGGCAGATCGATCGTGAGAGTGGCCTTGGCGGGGGAGAGATGGACTCCGGAAATGGCCAAGGTCAGCGCCACCAGCATAGCCACGCTGCAAAGGATGACCAGGGCGGCCACCAGAAAATCCGTGCGGAAAGCTTTCATGGGAAAGGTAAGATTCAGCCGTCTCCGAGAAGGTGTTTCAAGTATTCATCTTGGGCCAGGCGGAGGGGAATCGGGCCATCCGCCTCGCCGCGGATGAACTGCTGAAGGAAGGGGTCTGGATTCTTGCGGATCTCCTCGGGCGTGCCCTCCGCTACAATCTCTCCCTGGCGGGAGCCGCTCCCCAGCATGATCATGCGGGTGGCGATCCGGAACACGCTGGTCATGTCATGGCTGACGACCACGGCGGTGGCGCCGATCTTGCGGGTTCCATCAAGGGTCAGCTGATCGACCACTGCGGTCATGACAGGATCAAGGCCGGAGGTGGGCTCGTCGCTGAACAGGATTTCCGGGTCCAGGGCCATGGCCCGGGCCAGGCCCACCCGCTTGCGCATGCCACCGCTGAGCTCCGAGGGCATGAAGTTTTCAAATCCGGTCAGGCCGACGAGCTCCAATTTCATCTTCACAATCATCTCAATGAGTGACGGATCGATGTCGCTATGTTGGCGGAGCGGGAGGGCGATGTTTTCCCCGACGGTCATGGACTGAAAGAGGGCTCCGAACTGGAAGTTCATCCCGAAGCGAAGGCGGATCCGGTCCATTTCGAATGGATCCATCCGGGTGATCTCCTCGCCGAAAAGGTGAATTGATCCGGAGGTGGGTTTCTGGGCCCCGATGAGACAACGGAGCAGCGTGGTTTTGCCGCAACCACTGCCGCCCATGATCACGAAGGTTTCACCGGCGCGGACCTGGAAGCTGATGTTGTCGAGGACGCGGCGGTCGCCGAAGACCAGGACCAGATTGCGAACCTCAAGAATGACCTCACCGGCCTTGAAAATCTTTTTTGGTCCGGAACCGATTTTTCTGGGGGCCTCTCTCATAGCACGAAAAAGAAGAGGCCGGTCAGGGCCGCATCCGCAATGATGATCCAAAGGATGGAATAAACGACGGAGGCCGTGGTGGCCCGGCCCACGCCTTCCGCGCCGCCGCTGACACCGAGTCCCTGGTAGCAGGCGATGGTGATGATGAGATGGGCGAAGACGACGCTTTTGATCAGGCCGGAGTAGAGATCC